>NZ_JADEXO010000177.1 GCF_015207105.1 cf. Phormidesmis sp. LEGE 11477 | reverse complement strand
GGTAGGGGAAGCGGGTCGTCGGCGACTAGATCGCATAAATCGGGCAAACACAAGAACGAGACTTCTGGCAGGCCCAAGAGATGGCTGACACCGCTCCAGGAAATGCGATCGCTCGGATTTCCGGCTAGCAGCCCTGTGTCATAGCCTGGAATCAGCTTAGAAATCAGAGACAAACGCTGCGATCGCTCTGTTGTAATTGGCAGCGGATCGTTCACGCGCACTACATAGCAGCGCCTTCCCCCTTGAATAAAGAAAGATCTCACTGCCGCGCTCAGGTAGGTTCCTCCCTTTAGCACGCTTTCTGTTTTGACTAATCTCTCTGATTCAAATAGCTGCTCAAATACGGCCCAGCTATCAATTGGCACTGGCACATCTAGCAGCGTTCTAGGCTTTGGGGGCAGATCGGGTTCTTCAGCGGTCGCTACCTCTATTGACTGAGCGCCTGCTCTAGCAGTGGGGCCGACTGTCCAGCCGCGATCACGTAGCCAATGTGCGATCGCCTCTGGCACATAGCTCTCCTTTCTCCCGACAACGCCTACAAAGCAGGCCACATCCGAACGATTCGGATTGACCTCAATAGTCGGTGCTTGAGTGATAAACCGCAGCCCTTTCATCGCCTTGCCTCTAGAGCTTCTCGAACTCGATTGTCTCAGCCGAAAGGGTCAGTTCTTCCAATGCCAAATCACCGCCGCCCTTGGCCGCAAACGTCGGCGCAGTATATTTCATCGGTACCACGCCGCGCAGCTTCCAAGCTTGAATGCTAGTCCCTGCCTCATCGCGCAGCGTGATTACCACTTCTCTTTGGGCGTCAGGTCCTTGAGTGCGAGAATCTTGCACCCACTTCCACAGATCAGAAGAATCCACCACGCCGCGCTTTAGGGTCACGTCAGACGCTTTGTAGATGCCGGGAACTTTTCGAGTGCGATTCTCTTTTTCGTTGCCGTTACGATATTCTGCAATTGTGATTTCAGTGCCTAGCCCTGACACGTCAGAAAACCCGCCCAAAGGCTCTTCTGGCCCAACTGGACCATTTAGATTCACTAGAAAATTAAAAGCGGGATAGGGGTGAGTTCTTGGCATAGCTGTTGTTCCTTATAAATGTATTCTCTAGAAGGGATAGTGCTCAGACGTTGACGTCTGCTGTCTTCTGACTGATACGGAAGATTACAAACTCGGCAGGCTTGACCACTGCTACGCCGATCAGACAGATCAGTCGGCCATTGTCAAGATCGTTTTGAGTCATGGTGGAGCGATCGCACTTCACAAAAAACGCCTCGTTCACAGACTCTCCTAACAGCGCCCCAGAAATCCACTCGTTATACAGAAATGCTGAAATCGTATCGCGCACATTCGTCCATAGCTGCGGCCCGTTCGGTTCAAACACCGCCCACTGTGTGCCCCGATCAATTGACTGCTCTAGATAGTTGAAATATCGGCGGATATTCACATACTTCCACTCAGGATCAGAGCTAATCGTCCGCGCTCCCCATACCCGGTATCCTCGCCCTGGGAAAAATCTTAAACAGTTCACCCCAGCCGGATTAAGCACCTCCTGCTCAGCAAAATTCACTTCTCTTTCAAACCGCAGCGCCCCGCGCACTACTTCATTGGCAGGTGCTTTGAACACGCCTCTTTCCACATCATTACGCGCATAGATCCCAGCGACAAAGCCACTTGGCGGCAAATCAATCTCCGCCGCAATGCCAGCATTACCCGGTCGAAATAGCGGATTCGCCACCGTCACCCACGGATAGTAGAGCGCCGCATACTTAGAATCAATCTCGCTTTTTGCTACCCGCGCCTGCGAGACAGACTGAGCTACTAGCGTATCTAGTACCGCAATTCGATAGCTGCGTCTTCTCTCTGCATGGCTAATCAGCTCTTTTTGAATGCCAACCGCCTCACTTTCAAAGGCCGAATATCCAGGCGCTGCCACAATCGAGATATCTTCTAGTCCAGCTAGCTCATCCAAGGCTGATTTAAAGGCATTAGCAGTTGGCGAAGCGCCATCGCTACCGCCGCCCAGCGAAATCTCTCCGTCTGTTAACGCCGTACTGCCGCCAAAGAGCGTATCGTGTAGCGCAAACGCTGTCGCACCATCCGGCTCAACCATCGCATAGAGGTTTTGCAAATAATCACTTCTGCGATTAGGCGTAGCCGTCAGCACCTTACCCAAAGATCGAGGATGCGCTGCGCCAAAGCCCAATCCCTCATAGGCCAGCTCATTGCCATCGGCATCTGTTGTAACAACGTTCAGGCTCAAAATCTCAACTGTTGTTCCATCAGCGAGGGGAAAAGGTAGCGTTACTGACTGGTCCGAGTTTTGCCAGCCCGCGCTTCCTTTTAAGAATAGTCCGGTGCTGCCACCGCTAGCACGTAAAAGCGTACCTTCTGGGGCAGCCGCTAGGGTCGCATTGGCAGCAGGTGCGCTCACCTCAGCGAACGAAATCTTACCGTTGTAGGCGCTGCCCGGAAAGCGAGCATCTATTTGAAAGCCGTTACCGAGACTGACGCTAGCAATACCGTTATCGTCATCTGCTGGCGGTAGATAAACCCGCGAAACATAGAGCCGTCCGCCGCCTTCATTAAAGAAAGCTCTGACCGAGTGCGCCAGATAGTTGATGATATCTTCACCAATTTCTAGATTCTCTAGCCCGCCATAAATCCGCTCAAAATCACCAAAGCTGGTAATCAGCTCGACTAAATTACCACTGTCAGGATCTGCCACTGGCCCTCGCCGCGTCAGGCCGACGAACCCGGCTGTGCTCGTACTCACCCCTTCTATTGACTTGGTACTGGGGGTTTCTTCAACATAGACGCCGGGAGCGAGATACTGTGGCATGGCCGTTGTTCCTAAAGGATGGATAAAAGAGTTTGGATGAATGAATAAGAAGAGTTAAAACAGCTAGGACAGCGTGACGGCTAGCCGCAGTGAGCGATGTCGGCCAGAGGCTAGCATCAGCGTCTCTGAGCCAGTTTGCAGCGTTCTCCGGTCGGCATTGAGCTGTTCTGGATTGGGCATGTAGCCGGGATTGGGATCGACTAGCTCAAGAAAATTAGCGTCCTCAGCAATCGTGTTTAGCGCTGGGTCAAAGACAACTTCTAAATCGGCGGAAAACTCTCTAGTAGAGGGATCTTCTGAAGATTCATCGCTGCTAGCGGTCACGATTGGAATGCCAGGGATGGCAATTAGCGCTTCGCCTCGCCAGTCGGCCTGAGTCAGTGTCGTTTCTGTGTTGACGGTGGTTTTAATCAGCGCCCAGGGCAGTCGCTGATTGGCATTGTTTAGAACGGTGGTTCTGAGGATGGCCCAGTTAGGGTTGGTGGGTGCGATCGCAGAGGGATACAGCGTCACCCGAACCGGACGAAACAGAGACTCATCGCCAACACTATCAAGATCGCTATCAGCATCTCTTGGTAAAGAAAGAGAAAACTGACGAGGCAGATATTGACCCGTAGGATCTTGAATATTGATATTCAAAACGGTTGCAGCGGGCGCTACAGCATTTGTAATATCGAATGTGTTTGTATAGTTCTCAAACCCAGGCGCTGATAGCAACACATAGAATCCCCTTCGGTTCTGTACAAACTCGCTTCGCGCCGCCGCCAGTCGCAAAGGCTGAAGAATGCTGCCGCCTGTTGTTGCATCGACAAAGCGTAGGCCCGCAATCACTCTGCGATCGCGCCATTCTCTCACCATCCAATCTCGACCAGCCACCGCAGCACTCATGACGCCCTCTCTACTGGTTCATTTTCTGCCAGCTCGCCCCACACCATTCGCGTCGCCACCACCGGCAGATCGCTACCCACCTGTTCTGACTCTATCCGCACTACCCTGGCCACATAGCCAAAGCTCAATCGATAAGCTGGCTTTAGCGTGTCCCAAATCCGCATCATATCTTCGTGAGTCAGCTCTGCTGGGATAATTTGCACGACATCTTCTCTATTCCAGTTCGCCTGCGCGCTCAGATAAGAACGATCCAGCAGCGGATGATCGTGCAGTTGACGCATTGCCCAAGCAAGTATTAGCTGTTCGGCCATTGCGTTCTTAGACCACGCCGTCATTAGAAAGTGCAGATCTAGCGAGAGCGGCTCTTTTTGTTGAGACGATCCATTAGCCTGACGCGAATTGCGTAGATGCTCATTGATATTGACCCGATACAGATAGATCGATAGCTGATTATCATCGTCTGCACTCTCCATATCATCAAGTGCGAGACTAGAGAGTAGCTTGAACGTACAATCAGGCACCGCATTCGGGCCAGATTCATTTGCTTGAGAAAAAGGCTCGTAGCTATCCCTCAAATATTCCACCAAAGAATCGCCAACTGAGTGAATTGCCCAAACATTCGCCATAAGAGAACGACTGACTTAATCACAAAAGCCCTCTACCCAACAGTTTGGGCGCTGGCTTTGCACTTCTAGTCTGTGACTTTTAGACGGTCTTATTAAATAGGGCTGGCTCTTCGATCTCTAGTCACATATTCAGGCGACCCGCATTCGAGCGCCACACCTTCAAGCGACATGCAGCTATTCACAAAAGCTACCCCGAAGACTTTGCTATTATCACTACACAAAAAGCCTAAGTGCTTTACAAGGTAGGTCTTCTTATGACCATTCTGAGAGACTACCAAAATCGGCCTATCCGCCTCACCGACGAACGGCTTGCCCATATCTTGCTCCACCCCGAAATGGTCGGTATGGAACCCGCTATTATAGAGACAATCAAACATCCCAATCTCGTCAGAAAGTCCAAGAGTGATGACGCTATAAATCTGCTCTATCGGTTCTACAATCAAACTACCGTCGGCGATAAATGGCTGTGCGTCGTCGTCAAGTACTTACCTACTGACGCATTCATCATCACCGCCTACTTTACAGATAAACCTAAAAAAGGAGTTGATGTATGGCCCAGCAGATAAAAGTTTGGTTTGACCCTGAAGCTGATTTTTTAGAGGTTCTTTTTTCTGACGCACCTGGCTACATGCGAGAAACTAAAAACGATGCTGTCATGGAACGGGTCGATTCGTCGGGGAACCTTTTAGGATTTTCTATCCTAGCAGTCAGCCAGCTAGACAAATCAAAGCCGTTAGTGGCCGAACTTCTGTCTAACAGCGAAGCAGCATAGCCAGAATGATGAATAAACTTCACTATCAAACGGTAATCCAGCAGGCAGAAGAGGATAGCTGCTTCTTGGTAAAGACTGTTTTGATAGCTCTTACTGAGACAGTGAGGGAGTATGCGTTTGCCTTGCCAGAGATGGCCTACAACTAGTGGCTATAGAGAATCAGTATCGCCTAGCTCTTGAGCATCGATTGAGTCGCCTGCTTGGCGCTCGGCGCTGATCTGGTTGAGCACGTTCAAGACGTTGGTTGCCAGATCAAAAGAGCGGTCTTCTTTGAAGGTGACTTCTGGCGTACGGCGCAGCTTCATTCTTTGGCCTAGCTGTCTACGCACGTAGCCTTCAGCCGCTTTTAGTCCTGCCATGGTCTCGGCTTTGGCCTCGTCGGTGCCGTAGATGCTGACAAAGATTTTGGCATGCTGCAAATCTCCGGCCACGTCTACATCAGTGATGCTAACCATCCCGGCACCGACGCGATCGTCTTTGATGTCGCTGAGCAGCATTTGGCTGACTTCACGCTTGATAGAGGCTGAGACTTTTGCGACTCGTCTACTAGTTGCCATATTGAATTGAAAGAATAATGAGGAGAAGGTAACGAAAACTGAACGCAATGCCAGTAACACGATGCCAGTAACGCGATGCCAGTAACGCTATGTTAAACCCAGCATCGCTCTGAGGATGAAGCTGAGGCCGATGAAGAAGGCAACCGCAGCGCCAATCAGGGCGATCGCAGTCGTAGGCCGCTTCAGTAAAGGAATCAGGGGCGCGATCGCGTTGTAAAAAATCCCTAATGAAAAGCTGATCAAATAGCGAGGGTAGCGCGATACATTGTCAAAAAACTCTTGCATGATAGCGAAAGGATAAAGAGCAGAAAGACCGAAGCAGAAAGACTAGAGCTGAAGAAACAGGTTACGCTGAACTAGAGTTATCACGTACTATCCTACCGCAAGTATTATTACTGCTGCTTCGATCTGCTGTCTCGATCTGCTGCCTCGATCTTAGGCGGCATCTTCAGTAGAGTTCGTCTACGCCACCGCTTTTATGACACCGCCTTTGACCGCTTCAGCGATTGCCGCCGCCAAAACCGCTGGCCAAACCGCTCACCTGGTCGCGGCGGCTCGTCCTTTTATCAAGTGGGCGGGTGGCAAATCGCGCCTGATAGAGCAGTATCGGCCTTTTTTACCGACAGACTTTCAGCGCTATCACGAGCCATTTTTAGGCGGCGGCGCTCTTTTCTTTCATCTAGCGCCACAGCTACAGGCTCAAGGGAAACGGGCCTACCTCAGCGATCTCAATCCCGCCCTGGTCAATGTGTATCGATGTGTGCGCGATCGGGTAGACGCACTGATCCACCAGCTAGCCTTTCACCAGCAACAGCACAGCGAAACCCATTACTATCAGGTTCGCGCCGCGATAGAAACTGAGCCCGTTGCCCAGGCTGCCCGGTTTATCTACCTCAACAAGACCTGCTACAACGGCCTGTATAGAGAAAATTCTAAGGGACAGTTCAACGTCCCTATAGGCCGCTACAAAAGCCCCAAAATTTGCGTGCCTGACCTGCTGCAAGCCGCCTCTGCCGCGCTGCAAATTGCGGATATTTCAGAACAGCCCTTTACCGATGTCGCCAAGCAGGCGCAAAACGCTCAAGATTTCGTCTATTTTGATCCGCCCTATCACCCACTGAGCGACACTAGCAAGTTCACGGCCTATAGTCGCGATCGCTTCACTACCGAGCAGCAAACTCTCCTCAAAGACACCATTCAGCAGCTAGCGACCGAAGGCGTACAAATTCTCGCGTCGAATTCTGACTGCCCTTTCATCCGCGAGCTGTACGCCGACTTCACTATCCAGACCATCACCGCCGCTCGCTCAATCAACTCCAAAGCCAGCAAGCGCGGCAAAATTACAGAAGTCTTGGTCGTCAGCACTAAACACGAACCAACCAGCTAAACCCGCTAAGCCGCAAAAAGCAGGTCAACCAAACAGCTAAACTGTGGCATCAGCGGACTAGTCAGCACATCCCCTTCAAACAGGCTCGCAGTTAGCACTAACTGACCAGAGTCTCGGCGGTAGATCTCGACTTTCTTCGCTCGCCAGTCCACTAGCCAGTATTCCTTGACGCCCTGCACAGAATATAAGCGTAGCTTTAGCTTGCGATCGCGATCAATATCTTTCTGACCGGCCGACAGCACTTCTACAGCCAGATCTGGCGCTTCTAGTAAATGGCCACCGTCGTCTTGAGCAATGGGCGGCCTTGCCTGCGAAACCCAAGCAACATCAGGAATGACGTTGTCAAAATCTGTAAAGACAATACCTGGACCGAACCAAACCTTGCCGCTGCCTTCTGCTTTTAACCAGGCTTTGATGTAGTAGAAAATCTCTCCACAGACGTCTTGATGACGACTATGCGGCGCTCTTGTCACTAGCAGCTCCCCATCGACTATTTCGTAGCGTTTGCCGTCGTCAGGCAGCAGTGCCAAATCCGACGACTGCCACCGAAGTTTCGCGACCATAGCGAGCGTTCCTTTAGCGCTAGATACATTCTACTGATCGTATATTCTACTGATCGTAGCTGCCACCAACACTGATTGGCGTATTGATCACTTGGGCGTTGAGCAGATCAACGTCGTTGATCTCGGCCCCTTCTAAACTTGTGTAGATTAGAGTCGCCTCAGAGAAGTTGACGTTGCTAATTACGCTTTCGTCTAGCAGGGTGTGCGTGAGGAAAGCGCCGCTGAGATCAGTGTTGATCAAGGTTGCGCCTGTTAGATCTGCGCCTTCTAAGTTAGCGCCAGAAAGAACAGCATCTGTCAGGTTTGCCCCTCGCAGATCCACGCCGATCAAGTGCTCGCCCGTCAGGTCAGCGCCTGTCAGGTTGCAGCCTCTGCAAAACCCGGTCTCTAGTAGCTGGGCAACGTCTGCGACATTGGCCGCTGCTGACTGCTGCTCAATCACCTGGTGATTCACTTCTGCTTGGTCAACTCGCTGTTGGGCCAGTGCTGGCTGAGGAGTGAGTAGCGCCGTGCCCGTTGCGCCGAGTACAGCCGCCGCCGAGTAGGTCGCTAGGCGATTGAAAGCACGGCCTAGCGCATGTTTCCTATTAGTCGATACGGTGAATAGTTTCATGATATTTGTAGTCTCCTCTTGATACGTTAAGAGACAGCAGACCGTTGAGAAAAGGCTAACTCTTAATACGCTTACTTGTTAGCAGAAGCACCTGATTAATCATTGTTTAATCAAGCAGCTTTGATGCAGCTTTGATACGATATTTCCTAACAGAAATATGTTATTTTTTCACTGTGAAGAAAAACATCTGCTAAAAGGGTGAAGGCTGGCTTTGCTAGCAGTTTTTAGGCCAAAAGAAAGCTTTGAGAATCAATTAAACGAAAAGCTTAAACAGATTGCCTTTGAAGTTTTCTTTTCTCTTCAATTTTAGAACAAATTATCTTCACTAGGCAGTGCGAAGTTTTTGTTGAAAGCTGAGCTTTATTTTAAGCGGCAACAGGCAGTTCTTCTTGGCGTTCAGGGTACTTAGGTTTAGCTTTGAGTAATTTAGGGAGAAGTAGAGCGGACTTACGTTTGGATAAAACGGTTGGCTGTAGATGCTGAAGCGCCAGGCGCACAATTTGCTCGCTGGGCAACCCGTGTTTAGGGAGC
>NZ_JADEXO010000268.1 GCF_015207105.1 cf. Phormidesmis sp. LEGE 11477 | reverse complement strand
CTTAGGTTTAGCTTTGAGTAATTTAGGGAGAAGTAGAGCGGACTTACGTTTGGATAAAACGGTTGGCTGTAGATGCTGAAGCGCCAGGCGCACAATTTGCTCGCTGGGCAACCCGTGTTTAGGGAGCGTACGAAACCATCTGGGAAAGTGGGTCCAAACGGTGTCGGGTAGCTCTAGAGCGAGAACCTGTAGCAAGCCTAAAGCAATGGCATTGAGATTGACAAATCTCTCGAACGCTTCGACTTTACTGACGACTTGAGCCTGAAAGTCGTCAGTAAAGTCGGCTAAGACTAGATTCTTAGGCCAGCGCGATATTTTATCCATCGACTTAAGCCAGAAGCGATAGTCAAAGCCACCGAGTAAATTCACCAGAGTCCGAAAGCTCAACTCAATTTTGAACCGCCAGCCATAAGCTTCAATCACCTGGGCTCCAGTGAGGGTAAGGTCGCTAGAGAGCAAGATAATTTGCTTACCGTTAGGCAGTTGAGCGAGCACAAACAACACCAAAGCATCAGGGCTATCCCAGTAAAACTCAAACTGCTGATAGTAAACGAGCTGTTGCTCTCCATAGAGCCGAACCTGCGCGCAGCTACACTCACACAGTGGCGAGAACAACTCTCGTAACTTAATCTGCGCGCCCCACTTTCTCTGACGGCCTGGCCCACGAACACTCGGGTTGGCTGAAAAGGGCGCACGGGCAACCGTGGCAATAGAGGCCCGACTAATCAGGTGTAGCCCGTGGGCTCGAAACGGTTGTAAGACTTTAGCTGAGGCATAGTACGCATCTAGCACAGCGTAGCTCCCTTCGGTCATCAAGTTGATGCACATCACGGCCATTTTATCGACCAGCGTCTGCTGGCTATCGAGGCGAGTGGTCTCAATGCCATCATGCAGCTTGAGCGCAATGGGGGCTGCGAACAGGGCTTTGCCTGTGCCCAACAACAGACTCAAGGCGCTGAAGTAATGGCCGCGTATCCACTCTGGTTTGCTCACATCTTCCGATTCTTGATGTAAGCCTTTGACGCCCGGCATTCTGCGTCCTTCTTTGCACACCTTGATCCCGTCTCCGGCATAGACTCGCGCTCCCTTGAGCGTTTTGACTTCTGGATGCTCTGATAGCCAATCCCCCCAGCGCTGACACAACTCATCAATACTGAATGCCCGTGAAGTGAACCAATGCAGCGCTCGTCCGTAATACGCTTCGGCTATCCCCAAACCGTTCAAGTAGCTGGTGACCGCTGCCGGTTGATGATTCAGCAGCACTCCCCACAACAGCAGCGCGAACCATTCATACGGCACTTCTCGACTGAATGCTGGACGTAGCCTCATGAGCACTTGCTCAATGCGAGTGTAGAGTTCCATAATTGATTTGGTTGAGTGTGGTAATTCAACCAGTCTCGAACATTCCTTGCCTTTTCGGTACTGGAATGTTCGGCACTCTACGCGATC
>NZ_JADEXO010000031.1 GCF_015207105.1 cf. Phormidesmis sp. LEGE 11477 | reverse complement strand
CCGATGAGGGGCACAAAGAGGCGCTTGAGCAGCGGGGGCTTTTGAATATTCCGACGACAGCCGATGCCCTTCCCTACCTGAAAGATTCCAGTGTCGTAGAGCTGTTCAAGACCACAGGCGTGCTGTCTCCCACCGAGCTAGAAAGCCGATTTGAAGTCTACGCCGAGCAATATATCCTTTCTATTGAGGTGGAAGCAAAGCTAGTCATAGATATGGCCAAGACGCTGATCTACCCAGCGATAATGCGTCATCTGAGCGAAGCTGCAGGCGCGGTTGCAAATCTCAGCAATATTGGCGTCAGCGTCGATAAATCGCCGGTCGAGAAGGTAGCGGGTCTAGCCAAATCGCTGTTGGACGGCGCTAATGAGCTAGAGGGTGCGATCGCCAAGCATGACTTTGGATCTACCGAAGAGCACATGGCCTACTGTGCGGGCACTATTCGCGACATGATGAACGCTGTTCGCGAAGCCGCAGATACTCTCGAAGGTGAGATTGCCGACGACTTGTGGCCGCTGCCCACCTATGAAGAGATGCTCTTTATCAAGTAAGGCGCTTCACCGTACAAGACTCTTCGGACAATATGCAGCCGAGAAACGCTATCAAAGCCATCTCTGACGAGGTGGCTTTCTTCATGCTTACTGTTTCTATTTCTTAAAGTCCTTATTTCCCCACTCATTTCTCACTATGGAAGCAAGCAGGTTTCGTAACATTCTTTTACAATATGAGTACTTTCCTCACTGAAAAATAAGCATTAGCCAACGCAAGTTCTATGCCAGACACACTTACAAAGACCGCATATCAAACCTTCCAGGAAGGCAAAAAGTACTTCGGCGTTGCTCATAAAACCCTTAGTACTCAGCTACTCAACGTCCTTTCTGGCACAAAGCGAGAAGAGCCTAATCCACCCGATCCTCAGCTTCTCCTGCTGATGCAGAGCAGAATCGACGCCCTTTTAGAAGCAGACTGGCAAGATGCGGAAGACGGTATCTATCCCAAGCAGGCACTCTTCGAAAATCGCTGGGACGACTTTTTCCGCTACTACCCAGAGCTATGGCTAGACCTGCCAAAAATTTGGGACAGAGCTACTAAAAAGCGCTATCAAGACTTTAGTGAGGGTATCGACATCAGCGGATATCCTAGCTACTACGCCCAGAACTTCCATCATCAAACAGACGGCTACTTTAGCGATAGCTCTGCTCAGATGTACGATCTGCAAGTTGAAGTGCTCTTCAACGGCACCGCCGCTCCCATGCGCCGTCGTATCCTAGCGCCGCTAAAGCAGCATTTAGCTCAGATGGAGATGCCCATTGGTGAAACACCGCAGCCAGTCAAAATTCTGGATATTGCCTGTGGTACAGGCAACAGTTTGACCTGGATAAACCAGGCAATTCCCCAGGCCGCTCTGTATGGCGTCGATCTCTCACCTGCCTATTTACGCAAGGCCAACGAAAACCTATCTGGCATCAAAGGAAGGGTTCCAGCGCAGTTAATTCAAGCTAATGCCGAAGAGCTTCCCTACATAGACGAGTTTTTTGAAGCGACTACTAGCACCTTCCTTTTCCACGAGCTGCCTGCTGAAGCGCGTCAAAACGTCATCGACGAAGCGTTCCGCGTGACTAAGCCCGGTGGTGTCTTTGTGATCTGCGATTCGATTCAAAAGATCGACGCGCCTGAGTTTGAGCCGCTGATGGAAAACTTTCCAGTCATGTTCCATGAGCCCTACTATCGTCATTACATTGGTGACGATCTAGTTGCCCGTCTAGAGTCGGCAGGTTTCACAGACGTGAGCACGACTACTCACTTCATGAGTAAGTACTGGATAGCGATCAAGCCAGTTGCGTAGAATGACGTTTTAGCGAGCTAAGTGTTGTTGTATGTTCTTAGCTGGTCGAATAGTTGAGCAACCTTTGATAAGTCCTTGTTCCCTGGTGACCTCTCTACTCCGCTAGAGAGGTCAATGCCGTTGGGCGCAAGCTGCGTAAGCGCAGTCAGAACATTACCTGGGTTCAGACCTCCAGCCAAAAACCAAGGTCGATTTGGTGAAAAGGATTGAAGCGATCGCCAGTCCAAAGTTTCACCTGTGCCCCCTAATTGCTCAGGATGATAGGCGTCTAGCAGCAAGCTATCGACACAGGCTTCGTAGCTGAGCGCGGTCTCTAGATCTTTAGAGGTGCGAACTCGAATAGCTTTGACAATCTTCACAGCAGACAGATCAGCCTGGTTTAGGACATCGCGCAGCCGCTGACAGGTGGCTGGCGACTCGTTGCTGTGGAGCTGAATGACGCCTAGACCCGCTGTCTTGGTGACGTTGAGTATCTGTGGAAGAGGCGCATCTGCGAATACGCCAAAGTGCTCGATCTGGGGGGCGGATCTAGAAACGGTGGCAACAATCGGAGCGATATTTTCAGCTGAAATATACCGGGGCGATCGCGCCACGCAGATATAGCCAAGTGCTGTTGCCCCTAGACTTGCGATCGCCTGCGCTTGCTCTACTTGGGTAATCCCACAAATCTTCACCTGTAACATTGCTTTCCTTGGCTTTAACTCTCAGACGACTCAATCTAGACTTTCCTCTAGACTTTTCAAAAGTGCTTTCCAAAAATGACCCTTAGCTTATAGCGCTAGCCTGATAAGCAGGTCAGTAGAATCCCGGATGATAGACGGTTATCCCCAAACGCATCAGCCGTAGACCATCGGCATGTTCAGTACAATAGAAGCATCTAAACAGGTTTCATAAACCTTTCTTCACCAATACCGAACAACCCACACCGAAGGAAAACGCTCCATTATGCAGACAGGCTGGCGAGTAGGCTCTCTCTTTAACATCCCACTATTTATCGACAACTCCTGGTTCTTTATTGTGCTTTTTATCACCCTCTCGCAGGGTGGCGATCCCAACCGGATTGAGCTTTTGGGTGTAGGTGGCGCGTGGGCAGTTGGCTTTATCTATGCGATGCTGCTTTTCGGCTCTGTTTTGCTGCATGAGCTAGGCCATAGTTTAGTGGCTCAGTCACAGGGAATCACGGTCAATTCGATCAAGCTGTTCCTATTTGGTGGCGTAGCTTCTATCGAGCGCGAATCCAAAACGCCCGGTGGCGCGTTCAAGGTGGCGGCGGCTGGGCCAGCCGTTAGCATTGCGCTGTTTGTGCTGCTAACACTCTTGGGAAATGCGGGTAGTTTACCGCCAGTTGCTAATGGACTCGTTAGAGAGGTTGCACAGGTCAACTTAGTATTGGCCTTGTTCAATCTGCTACCGGGGCTCCCTCTAGACGGCGGACAGATTTTTAAGGCCGCTGTCTGGAAAGCTACAAATAGCCGAACTACAGGTGTGAGGTGGGCTGCTAAGTCTGGTCAGGTAGTGGGTTGGAGTGGGCTTTTGCTAGGTGCGATCGCCTTCTTCTCTACGGGCAGTCTATTTGCCGCCCTTTGGCCTGTGCTCATCGGTCTATTCATCTTGCGAAATGCGGGTGCCTACAACCGGATGAACACCCTGCAAGAAGAGCTGGCTAAGCTCAAGACTGGCGATGCGGCCATTCGCGACTTCCGCGTTCTCGATGCCAACATGTCACTGCGACAGTTTGCCGATGAGTACCTGCTTGAAGACAAGACAGCGCCCGTTTATTTTGCCTCTTCTGATGGTCGCTATCGAGGCATGGTCACGGTCGAAGACTTGCGTCAAGTAGAACGCAGCGAGTGGGAATATCGCAATCTGCACAGCATTGCTCGCCCCCTGCTAGAAATTCCTCACGTGGACGAAAACACTCCGCTAACCGAAGCAATTCAGACCCTAGAAGACAAGCAAATCTCTCGTCTGACTGTGCTGACGCCAGCCGATGCGGTTGCAGGCACCTTAGATCGAGGCGACATCGTTCGCGCCGTCGCTAGAGCGCTCAAGCTACCGATCACTGAGCCGATTATCGCCAAGATTAAGCAAGATGGCGTCTACCCAGCAGGCTTGCAGCTAGGGGCGATTGTCCAGTCTATTGAAAAAGCCTAGAGCTACAAGCCTGCTTCTGGGCATTAGTCGAACATCGAAGAAGGATGAAATAGCGCCATGGCGGTCACGACTCAGAAACTTACTTTTGAGGAATATCTTGCTTATGAGGATGGTACTGATACGCGCTATGAGCTGGTGAATGGAGAGTTGGTAGCGATGAGCTTAGGAACTGGAATACATGCATTCATTATTAAGTTCCTAGCCGCTCAAATTGCTATCGTACTGTCTGACTTGGATGAGCCTTACGAAACATTCTCTGGATCGATTGGGGTGCGATCGCCTAGAGGCGGACGACTGAATACTTCTAGAATTCCTGATATTACTGTTCTGCCACTAGAACAAGCAAAACAGCTTCTCAACCGAGAAGCGATTATTGGCTTTGATCAGCCACCGCCGCTGCTCGTTGTCGAAGTGGTTAGCCCGTCTACAAAGAAAGAAGATTACAAGGCTAAGTGGACAGAATACAGCGTTCGTGACATTCCAGAATATTGGATAGTTGATCCGACAGATGAGATGATCACTATCTGTGTTCTAGAAGACGGAATGTATACGTCAAACAAGTTTCGAGGCGCTCAGAAGCTGCGATCGCCTATGCTTACTAATTTTGGTCTGAGTGCTGATGAGATCCTGACAGGTGGGTTGTCATAGCGCTTTTCCGATCTATTGGAGTTAGAACCTGAGACTCTAGCTCGATGCAAAAGCACTTCATAGCGTCTTTCACCAAAGTCTCTGTGATTTGAGCCAAGCCACTAGCTTTCCGATAGACGACTGAGAGGTCAGGCGTTAGCATTTTCTCGCCAAAGACTTTTTCATACAGCTTGCTATCTGGCTGCAATCGCATAGAGCCATGTTGCAAGACGCAGCCCTCACGATAGACTTGAGCGCTACCAATTAGCTTGTAGCCATCGTTCATGACGAGATCAGCAGCGGTGGCCGTGCCAAAGCAGTTTGGATTCTTGATATAGCCTCGCTTGGCATTGCCGAAGCTAAGCTCCACGCCTAAGTCTCGCCAGCCTTCGATCAAAAATTGACACAGTTGCTGATACGTTTCTTTCCGTGAACTTTTAAAGCCTGAAGTCACCAAAGCGTAAGTTAGATCACCTTGGTGTAGAACGGCTCTGCCGCCTGTTGGCCTGCGAACTAGGTCTACAGACCGACCTTTGTATTCTAAGTTCTTCCAGTGGTCTGGAAACTGATGCTGGTGATAGCCTAGCGAAATTGTGGGCGATCGCCATGTATAGAACCGCAAGCAAGGCGGCTGCAGCCCTTTCACATGCTGATCTAGCAGCCAGCTATCGATCGCCATTTGCTCAGCGCCTGCTGCGCTCATCAGCGGTATCATTCGCCAGGTATCGTGAGCCATTTCTATTAGTTCGCTTGAACAACGGCCACAAAAGCCAGATGAAGAGAGTCGTTTCTGCTAATGCGTTCAACATATTGAGAGCAAGCATACTTACTTGCCACGCATCTGGTTGAGAAACGGGAGGAAAGACGTTGGCGATCGCCCCTTCTCCAAAATTACCTAGAGCTGCTATCGAAACCAAATAAATCATGTAGGCCAGTACAGCAACTCGCTTGGTTCGAATGAGCAGCCGAAGCAGGAAGACTAGCTTTGCGAGCGAGATTCCAGTTGCAACAACTATCAAAATAACTGAGATAGGAAAAGCAAAGCTCATATAGACAGCCCCACAAAAAGACTACGCTGCCGGATAGTTTTTCAATAGCTCTTCGTCATTGTCATCTGCGATAGAAGCCACAATCGTCATCAGACGAGAAATCTCGCTAGGATTGATATCCATTAGAGTCCGCGCTGAAAATACAACGACACTATCGTCCAGTAGGCCAAAACAGGCTTCAAATGTGCTGCCACAGTTCATCTCTAGCAGCTTACGCATCATAGCAGCCTCGTTTTGAACCGGCAGTTGATGTACAGGTGACCAGACCGTCAACGTATCGTCATCCGTTTCACCCGAAAGCTGCACATATACATCCACCGAACCGTACTTGAACTTCCATAGGTGTCCATCTTCAGAATGATTCACCATTGCTGTGCCTTCTTGCTCCAGGCTAGAGATCACTGTCTCAATCACGTCTAAAGGAGAAGTCATGTCTTCTTCAGAACTATCTTGAAGGGCTGAAAGAGACTCAGCAGCAGGCGCAGTAGTCATATCAATAATTTCAAATACAAACAGCTATCACAACTCTATCGCTGCTCTCCCGAAAAAGAAAGCCATAGCATCTGACAGGCTGATTAGAACATCCATGTCGGCTAAGAGCCTTTAGCTACCATAGGTAACCTTGACCCACAAGCGTCCTAACGAGTCGAAACATTGCTATATCTTTCCTCGGTAGAGCAGATAGTAGCAGCCATAGTTAGTCGTAGTTAACCCCGATAGATAGGTAGACTCGATAGCGAGCTTTAATAATTAGCAAATCCAGGCTGATGACGAATCAAACTTAAAAACTCCTCACGGGTCTTCGCGTCTTCATCAAATACGCCGACCATAGCGCTAGTGACAGTCCAAGACCCTGGCTTTTGAACACCGCGCATAGCCATACACATGTGGCTCGCCTCCATTACAACCGCCACACCTAAAGGATCGAGAACTTCTTGTACGGCTTCAGCAATCTGACGATTCAAGCGCTCTTGCACCTGCAGTCGGCGAGCGTACATCTCTACAATCCGGGCTAGTTTACTCAAACCGACCACCCGCTGATTGGGGATATAGGCCACATGAGCTCGGCCCATAAAAGGCAGCATGTGATGCTCGCACAGGCTGAAAAAGTTGATATCGCGCACTAGCACCATTTCATTGTGGCCTTCATCAAAAATGGCATCGTTGACAATGGTTTCTAATGACTGGGAATAGCCCTGAGTTAGAAAGCGCATAGCTTCAGCGACGCGATGAGGCGTCTTGAGCAGACCTTCTCGTTCAGGATCTTCTCCGATGGATAGCAGCATGGTGCGTACGGCGTCCATCATTGGGCCATTATCTTCATCAGGGCTAATCTTAGAAGGGCGACGAGGAATGACTTTGCCGTGCTTGGTCTGGCGATCGGGACGCACCTGATGGTTAGAGAGCTTATCGCCATTAGCGGCGCTATTGTCCAATACGCTCTCACTAAAATCGCGGCCATCAATGCTCGAAATCCCGTCGGAAGTAGTCATAGAAAAGGTCCTCTTAAAACCCGAAATGAAAGTAGTAGTGGTAGTAGTAGTAGTGGCGAGACTAAAAAACAGGTAGTGGAACTGAGCAGTTGAGTATAAAGTTCGACTATGAAGTTCTTCTGTAGGCCAGCACCGATAGGAAGCAAATTAATGGCTTGTTCACTGGCTATGAGTCACTGGTCACGCTCATAGGCTACAGCGCGCCGACGCTAGGCGTGATGGTCAAATGAGAAATGACTGCATTAGCAGGTAGCAAAGCCGTCTGCAAAATGGTTTGGGCAACGGTTTCTGGGGCGAGCATAGCCGACCTATCAAAATTGGCTTGAACGGTGTTGGTATCCCAAAGGGGCGTGTTGACCGCTCCAGAAGATAGGGTGACCACTCGAATACCGTTAGTAGATTCTTCAGCCGCGATCGCCTTCGACAGTTGCACCAGCGCTGCCTTGCTGACGCCATACGCGCCCCAGTTTGGAAAAGCTTGCTGAGCAGCAATTGAGGCGATGTTGATAATTAATCCTCTAGACCGAGATCGCATCCCTGGTAGAACTGACTGCACCATCTGAAAAACGCTAGTCACATTTAGCGCCATCACCCGCTGCCAATCGGCTAGGGGCATATCGCCTATGGGTCCGGTATATCCCATACCCGCACTGTTCACCAGAATGTCAACCGGGCCAAAGCGCGCGATCGCAGCCTCCACTGATGCATTCACTTTCTCACAATTGGCTAGGTCGACCGCAACCCCTTCAGCCTTCACGCCCAAAGCACCTAGCTCTTCAGCCAAAGTGAACAACTTGCCCTTCGATCGAGCCATTAGCAGCAGGTCAAATCCTGCTTGAGCAAATGCTCTGGCTGTTGCTTCCCCTATTCCAGAACTAGCACCAGTAATTAAAGCACTGCCTAGAGAGTGACCATCAGAATGATCCGATGGTGGGATTTTTCGACTAGCTGGCATAGGCTTCAAAGCTAGCTAATTGCCTTTTAGTAATTAGCCACAGAATATGAGAGAGTTCAGCACTACTATTAACAAATATTAACTTTATTCATCCCGAATGGGAAACGCAGCCTCAGCCAGAAGACACCTCAGCTAGAAAACACGCCAATCTGACGGAACTTGTCATAGCGCTGGTTGCGGCGCTGCTCCGAGCTCATTTCTAATAGGGCGTTGAGATTTTGTGCTAGAGCCTGCTGCAAGGTGTCTGCGGCTTCAATAGGTGCAGCATGGGCACCGCCGATTGGTTCGGGCAGCAGCTGATCTAAAATGCCAAGCTTTTTAAGATCCCAAGCGGTCACTTTTAGGGCATCAGCAGCCTGAGGCGATCGCGCCGCATCTTTCCACAAAATAGACGCGCAGGCTTCCGGGCTAGCCACGTAGTAAACAGAGTGCTCGAACATCATCAGGCGATCGCCGACGCCAATGCCCAAAGCACCACCAGAGCCACCTTCACCAATTACCGTACAGATAATAGGCACATCTAAACGAAACATCTCGCGTAGGTTGTAGGCGATCGCCTCGCCCTGACCCATCTCTTCTGCTTCAAAGCCTGGCCAGGCACCGGGCGTATCAATAAAGCTAAAAATCGGCATGCCAAAGCGATCGGCATGCTCCATTAGCCGCATGGCCTTGCGATAGCCGCCAGGAACCGGCATGCCAAAGTTGCGCGCTACATTATCTTTGGTGTCACGCCCTTTCTGATGACCCATCATCATCACCGGGCGGCCCTGAAAGCGAGCAACGCCGCCGACCAAGGCGAGGTCGTCTTTGCCAGATCTGCGATCGCCGTGTAGCTCTACCCACTCATCGCTAATTGCCTGAATGTAATCTAGGGTACTAGGCCGACGCGGATGCCGAGCCACCTGAATGCGCTGAGCCGGAGACAGACTCGTAAAAATTTCTTGACGCAGCTGCTGAGCCCGCGATTCTAACTGATGAATCTGGTCAGACACGTCAACATCATTATCTTCAGCTAGCTCACGAATCTGAATAATTCGCGACTCTAACTCGGCTAGTGGCTTCTCAAAATCCAGTAGAATTGGCCGGCGTTCAGTCGTTACCATAGGGGGTTTAAGGGCTAAATAAAGGGTCCAGTCAAAAGCTGAACCAGACGCTCAGCTAGCGGTACTAGCGTATCGCATTTGTAGCAACCACTACATCAGGTCAGCAGCGGTTTAAACCCATGCCGCCTAGACGCTTCGCCGATCAAATCCATCTTCTCTAGCGTGATTTGATTACGTCCCCAAGAGAAATTGGTATGCAGCTTTTCAAACTCCAGCAGCATAGATTCTGCAAAGCAAGCAAATAGCTGACGGCCCGGCACATCCATATTCACAATATTCATGATGTGCCAGTCGATATCTAGCATGTGCTCTACGATGCCACCTTTAAGTACCGTAATACCCGGATACGAAAACGTCGCGTCCATATTTTTTGGATAGCCACCGTCTACCATCAAGCAAGGTTGCTTCAGCGTCTCTAGATTCACTTCCACACCCTTGGGCATGCTAGCGACCCATACCACCACATCCGCCTGAGGCAGCGCTTCATCTAATGTCTGCACCCGGCCAAACTTGAGCTCTGCCTGCAAGTTTTCCAAACGCTCTTGATTACGAGCGACTAGCAGCAAATCCTTAACACCTGTGCGACCCGTCAACCAACGACAGACTGCGCTACCAATATCTCCTGTCGCACCGCAGACTGCAACTGTCGCCTCGGTCAGATCAATACCGAGACCGGGCGCAGCATCCTCTACCTGCTTGCAGATCACATAGGCTGTGTGCGTATTTCCAGTCGTAAACTTGCTAAAGTCCAAATCCAAGTTCCGAACCCGCTTGATTTGCTCTAGCTTGAAGTTCTCAAAGATGATGGACGAAAAGCCGCCTAGCGCTGTGATGTTAATCCCTTCTTTTTGAGCATGCGCCATCGCATTGAGGATCTTGCGAGTGGCAGCTTTGATCCGCCGATTCGCCAGCATCTCTGGCAAAAAGCAAGACTCGACATACTTACCTTCGATCGTTTGCCCCGTAGCGCTCACTACTTTGAAGTGATCGACGACTTGCGGCGGGGCACTACACCAAAAATCTAAGCCTTGTTCTGCGTATTCAGGGTAGCCCAGCTTATGAGCGACGGACTTAGCATGTTCTAGGCTGGTGAGATGACCAATTAAACCAAACATTCAGGAGTTACTAACGGCTTGTGCGTTAAAAGAAAATGGATACTTCGCTACGTGCATCCTAATTTTTATTCCGTCCTGCTGGTCAGTAGCCCCAAAATCAGAGGAGGCCAGCTTTGAAAGGAAAGGAAAGGAAGCAATACTGAAATAGTAAAAAGCTGCAAGCGACTCCATGCATGGAGTCGCTTGCAGACACCGCATAGACACTAAGCGTCTACGCAGAAGCAAGCCCTTGAGCAGATAGGCGCATCACATCACGAGCACTAAAACCGATATTGGAAAGCGCCTCACCATAAGTGATCATAAAATCTTCAACCAGGGCGTCTTTCTCCATGCCAAGAACAGCCGCGTCATCTTCTACCTGGTTAAGCATCTTCCAAACCAGGGGAAGATTGGCGCGGTTTGCAGTCTCTAGCTCGGCCTTGGATGCCTCAAAGTTTGCTTTTAGCCACTCTTCTCCAAAGTTCAGATGCATGTACTCATCTTTGACGACGCCTTCTGTAATTTTGCGAGCAAAGTCGTCTGCGACTGGAATGTAGATGTTGTAGGCAGAAATAGCAAAGGTTTCGATAATCAAAGATTGAATCAGCAAGCAGGTGACCATCTTGCCTTCGGCTAGCGCTGTTTGAAAATTGTCGTGGAGCTGAGCGAAGAAGTCTCTAGCAAAGGGCATATCAG
Source organism: cf. Phormidesmis sp. LEGE 11477 (assembly GCF_015207105.1). Taxonomy (GTDB): domain Bacteria; phylum Cyanobacteriota; class Cyanobacteriia; order Phormidesmidales; family Phormidesmidaceae; genus Phormidesmis. The sequence goes on along the minus strand of NZ_JADEXO010000031.1, from coordinate 42,711 downwards.
GGGTAACGCTGAGGTTCCTACTACAGGCTTGAAACCCTTTCATGTGGCGATTTTCCATGCGAGCTAGCTTGAGCAAGTCATCCTTGAAATCACTTAGGTGCTCCGATAGTTGCTTGTAGTTGTTGTTCGCTTCTAGCTCACCCTCGATTACAATCGCGTTGATCCGACTGTAAGCGTCTTTATAGGTTTCACTTTGGAAATCCATTACTGGGCTAACTTCAAGGGTTTGCATAGCTGTACTATCCTAGGTTGCATTAAACGTGTTTGATCCATTAGACCCCTGACGGCAAACGCTCAAGAGTTCTTAATAGTTCTTACCAATCTCTGTCCTTACTAGCCTATCAGAATCATCCTAGATAAGGAGTAGCCTAGGGTAGGAAATCTGGTATGAGAATTATTGATTAATTGCGATGATCGCTATAGGCCAGTCGATATTTTTAGGAATGGTGATAGCTTCTAAAACAGCGTAGGCCGATTAGGAAACAGCTACGATATCGGATTGAGCCTAGAAAAATGCATTCTGCTGTTTGCTATCCCTCTTCTACACTCATCTCATCAGAGAGTATTCTTAGCCTGATTTGTCTAGAAGTGGCGCTGTTGGTTTCACCTAGCTGTACTTCGACTACCTCGCTACAAAGAGGACTGAGCACCGCTAGGAGCGATCGCAGATTGGGTGTGCTTTCACCGCTGTCAACAAACACCCGGTCCGAGAGCTTGTTCATCCGCTTCCAGGCAGTGTATAGCTTGACGGCAGCCTGCTCTAGCTGAGTCGCCTGATTGACTAGATCAGCAGTGGAATTTAGACAGCCGACTCTCATCGCTTCGTCTAAGGCCAGCTCTAAATCGACCTGTTCAGGATCTAATGTCTGCACCTGCGTAGCCGCCTCTATATAGCGAGATAGGTATTTAGCTTCGGCAGTCACCTGCTTTAGGGTATCGACATCAGGGTTTTCGTCAACTTCATTTTTTAGCGTCTGTTGATGGCTTGGTGGCAGCTTTTCCATTTCGCGCACCATCGGCGTTAAGTAGCGAGTGGGAATGGTCTGATCAGAGACCTTCGCACGGACAGACTCGGGCACCAGGCTTGAGTTCATGGCGGTCCATTCATCCGACAAGCTGCGAACTTCTTTGCGGGTAATTTGATCGCCTCGGCGGGCGGCATCGCTGACAATTTGCTGCACCTCTGGAGAAGCCTGAGCAGTCTCTAAAAAAGCACGTTTGCTAAAACGGTTGACATCTTGAGTCTCGATCAGGCCGTCTTCTAGCATTTGATCGGCGCTGTTAGCGAGATCGATCAAGACGTAGGCTTGGCTTTTGCTCAAGTCTCTATCTTTTAGCCAGTTCAAAAAGCCAGAACCACTTTTTGACGAAGAAGCGTTGGAGGAGGCGTTGGACCTGGAAGTTTTAGTGTCGCCGTTAGAAAGACTATCGGCGCTGTTGTGAGCCCCTCTTTTCTCGCGATCGCGCACTGCCCTCAAAATTCGCCCGCGCCAGATATCGGTTTGCAAATCAAAGCGATCGCACACCTGCCAGGCCACTTCTACTCGCTGATGAAATTCATAGTCCGACAGATCGCTGTCCACCGCTGGTACCGCAATCCCCAAATCTACTGACTGGTCTGACTCAGAGATATCTACGGTAAACTGCTCAGCGGTCGTCATTGAAATACCTATACGAAGAAAGCTATGCGAAGAAAGCCCCGACTAGGCAAATAGAAACGCTAGTCAAAAAGAAGCCGAATTATTATGACACGCACCCACGCCAAGTTTGCGAGTGATTGGCTAGCTAAGGACTTGGCCAATGCAACCAAAGCTCCCCAGCCTATCGAAACAGCAACGCCCATACCTGGCTGACCACCCATACCGATAGCGCAGCTACACCAACAACCAGCACTACCAACCCTACAATCACAAGCACTGCGAATACCTTATCCGCTGCTCGGCTCGGCTTAGGCGCAGCTACATGCTTTTCTATCAGCGCTACATTTTGACTATTAGCTTTCCAACCCACATCGAACAGATCGCCTAGCACAGGCACCATGCCACTGAGGACATCGAGCAAAATGTTGAAACTCATCCGTCCTAACGTCTGTGCCGGCAGACCCATCTTCGCTGCCTCAAATACGATATAGACAGAGAGTAAGCCCGTCACGACATCTCCCCCACCTGGCAGCAGTCCTAGAATCGGGTCGAGGCCCACACGAATATCTGAGCCTGGAATGGCGATCGCTTTATCCAAGACATGACTCATCTGCTGCAAGCGTTTAAGCGAAGCAGGCGCTATGTCAGGCTTGTTTACAGAAGAGCTATTCGGCAAAGACATAAAAAGGAGCCATGAGAATGGGGCAGCGAGTATCTATTGCTGGATTTTGCTAAGCTAGCGCGATCAACCGCTCGAACCTTCACTCTGAAGACATGATTTTCACCTTCAATGCATAGAATTTGAAGATGTATAGCTTCTGCCTGGACTTTGCTATAAATAGGTCAAGGTACAAAGTTCTTAAATTATGGTTCAGCGTCTGTTTGCTAGGCTAGACGGCAAATCATTCTAACCGCATCATGGCAGATCCCACTACTCAGACGTGTTCCGTTTGCAGCGTCAAGATAATCACTGGCACTGCAGGAGGCGATCGCGTCATCTTCTCTACCGGCCCTCAGGGCAGCCGAGCCAAATTATGGGCTAGAGTCTGTCAGTACAATAAAAAGGCTGGATGCATTAATGAACAGGGGAAGAATGAAAGCATCAGCGCGGATGACTACTACAAAGATGCACCTTCTACCTAGCTCTTCTCAAAACTCTGACTGCTAGTGACCCTGGCCGCAGCGCTTGTCAACTTGATCTAACGCAATCTAGCTAAATTCTATGAAACCGACTAAATTCCTAGCGATCGCAGTTCCGGCCTTCCTACTCACAGCTGGTCTGGGTACAGGCAAAGCTGCCGCTGAGCTATACAATCCACCCGTCATTAACGGCCAAGAAGTCAATGACACCCTTTCTAGTAGCGATATCCCCACTGGTCTAGGTGGCTTTGCCAAAGACTATGTTGTCGATCTAGAAGCAGGCGATCAGATCACCGTCGATGCCATTTCAGAAGAATTTGACACGCTAGTCATGTTAATGGACGCCAATGGCATTACCGTCAGCGAAAACGACGATGGCCCCGACGGCAGCACCAATTCTCTGCTGTTCGCCAGAATCAGTGAAGCGGGCAAATACACTATCCGCGTTCGGTCCTATGCTGGCGAAGGCTCTGGTCCCTTTTCGATCAAAGTCGCCCGTCTACGTCCAATCGAATTCTAAACAAACGCTAGATCGTTCAGACGGGTTGACAATAAAGACGTTTCAAGGGGTGTGCTGCCGACGTGGAACCGTAAAACGCCTTGGAAAAATGTCTTGCTACCGTCCCCCTATTTTGTTAACTTAGATAGGCGCAAAACGCGCAAGCCGGGATAGCTCAGCTGGTAGAGCAGTGGATTGAAAATCCTCGTGTCGGCGGTTCAAGTCCGCCTCCTGGCATCTCGATATTTATCAGAACCCTGAGCCCTGTGGTTTAGGGCTTTGTTTTAAGGTTCACTTTAGAGCGCATCGGGTCGAAGCCGTTGTATAGCAATCCGCTGATGCATCAGTGGATTGCTATGTGCTTAGCGCTATATGGGGCAAGAGCTACAGCTTCTAGATATGGCTTAAGCTAAGCGCGGATTACTACAGAGCTATAGCCACCGTACAGATGCGAACGATGCAAGCTATAAGAGCAACCTACCCCATCGGCTCAGGATCTTGAAACAGCGGCGTACTTAAATATCGCTCGCCAAAGCTAGGCTGAATCATTACAATCAGCTTGCCTGCATTTTTAGGCCGTTTTGCGATTCTTACCGCTGCACACAGAGCCGCACCGCTAGAGATTCCAGAGAGAATGCCTTCTTCTCTAGCAAGGCGTCTACCGAATGCGATCGCCTCGTCATCCGCTACCGTGACCACTTCATCAATCAGCTCCTGTTTCAACACCTTTGGCACAAAGCCAGCGCCGATTCCTTGAATCTTGTGCGGACCAGGCATCTTGCCAGACAGCACAGCACTATTGACAGGCTCTACTGCCACTACGCGAAAGCTAGGCTTCCGCTGTTTGATTACTTCGCCAACTCCGGTAATGGTGCCGCCCGTACCTACACCCGCGACCAAAAAATCCACCTGACCTTCAGTATCCTGCCAAATTTCTTCCGCTGTCGAACGTCGATGGATTGATGGATTAGCAGGATTGTCAAACTGCTGCAGCATATAAGCATCCGGGAGCGTATCTACCAAGGTCTGCGCTCGCTGAATACAGCCGCTCATCCCCTCTATGCCGGGCGTAAGTTCTAGCTCTGCCCCATAGGCTCGCAGCATTGCTCGCCGCTCAGAACTCATCGTCTCTGGCATCGTCAATACTAGTCGGTACCCTTTCGCCGCCGCTGCCATTGCTAGCGCAATTCCCGTGTTTCCCGAAGTCGGCTCTACTAGAGTCGTTTTCCCTGGGACGATATCGCCTGCTTTTTCAGCCGCCTCGATCATGCTGATGCCAATCCGATCCTTTACCGAAGCCGACGGATTCATCCCCTCTAGCTTCACCACAATCTGAGCGACACATCCCTCACTTTTAGGGATCCGATCTAGACGCACCATCGGCGTACGCCCGATCAGCTCAGTCATATTATTCGCAATCTTCATCACAACCCTCTCCTCATTGCCAACGGCTAATAGCTATATGTAATACATCAGATCAACCTGCTGTCGAGCGTTGCGCTTGTCCACTAGATCTTGCAGCGTATATCCTTCTAGCACCGACTCAGCCGATCGCCGCACCTCTTGCCAAACTTCACTGACCACCGCGCCTTCTGTTGTCTGTGGCGACTTCACTTCTTTAGCCTTGGCATCAAACCCTTCAATACAGCTCACCACATCTAACAGCGTTACTTTCCAAGGCTCACGAGTCAATAAGTATCCGCCCTTCGCCCCTCTTTGACTCTTGACAAATCCACCCCGACGCAGCGTTGCTAATAGCTGTTCTAGATACCGATCGGGAATCCCCTGCTCTGCTGCAATCTGACAGATTCTTAACGGTTCACCCTTGCTGTAGTGCAAACTCAGCTCTATCAAAGCCAGCAGCGCGTACTCACTTTTGCACGATAGTTCCACAGCTATTTAGGGGAGAAGGACCAGCCAAGATGCAGGCCAGTCAACAAAGGTTTGGCCCAACAATTTCTAGTATACTCCGGTTCCACGGTGGGGATTGTTTCTTTAGAGAATGCAACAAAAAAGGCTCTACAAATCTGTAGAGCCTTTTTCGCTAACTTATCACTTCTTCAAGGTCTAGAACCTATCTGAGGTCACTCGAAGTTTAGAAATTGAAGGTAGCGCGGAGAGCACCGTAGATGTTCTCGCTGTCATCACCGGAGTCGTTGTCAGCGTAGATTACAGCAGGCGTAATCGAGAAGTACTCGTTAAGACCTAGCTGATAGTAAGCTTCTACTACCAAAGGCTCATCCTCATCATCAGGCAAGATAGTGCCGTAGAGACCGAGCTGATTGCCAGCACCGAAGAGGTCAGGCACGGTGACACCTAAACCGTAAGAGTCTTGGTCGCCGTCATCAGAAGGCGAGTAGGCATAGTGACCACCTACTTCAACGCGGCCAAAGTCGAGATTTAGCAGACCTGCAATGGTGTAATCAGGAGTATCTAGCTCATCACTTTCGCCATCGATATAGGTAACCGCAGCATTGAACAAGCCATCTGTTAAGAAGTTCAACTGCGCGATGTAGCTGTACTCTTCGAAGATTCCGCCATCGTCGGTATTAACATTGCTCGCCTCGGAGGAATACCCAAGGTCTAGAACCAAGTTATCAGTGAAGGCAAAGTTTACACCAGCACCGAAGTTGCCGCCTGCGAACTGGTCATAGAATACAGGGCCACTGACATCAGCAACTGCAGGACCATCATAAGGAACGATAGTGCTAGTTACAAAATCATCAGTCACGATGCTGTTAGCCGCGATGATACCGCTGATACGATTACCAATCGGGAAGCTGTAGTAGACATCGTCTAGGCCAATATTGTCTTCAAAGCCATTTCGACGACCACTTTGGCTAGCTAGACCGCCTGCATTGACCAGGGAGCTAGCAGAGTCAGATGCCTGCAAACGAAGGCGTAGTCTATCTTCGCCAGTGAAGCTAGTGTCAAAGTTCAAACGAGCGCGATACTCAAAGGTCGCATCTGCTTCTTCTAGTGTGTCTCGAGTGGTCAGCGGCGTACCATCGGGGTCCGTAGCTTGGTTCCCATCGTCATCTAGCAAAGGAACTTCACCGTCAGCTTCGCCGAAAGGAACAACCAAATGAGCATCCACCTGACCGCGCAACTTAGTTGTTGTAGAGAACTGATTAGCTTCTAGCTCTGCAACATCAGCTTCTAGCAGGTCGGTGCGACCACGGATAGTTGCGAGCTCGGCTGCGAACTCTTCTTGCAAACGTCTGACGTCAGTCAGGTCACCGCCACCGATGAGCTGGATGACGACGTCCAAACATGCGTTCAAACCAGCGGCGAACTCGTAGCGAGTCATCGCACGGTTACCACGGAAGGTACGGTCAGGGTAGCCTTCTAAGCAGCCATACTCTTCGACCAAACGCTGTAGCGCTGTGAACGCCCAGTCACTTGCACGAACATCTGATAGCTCGGAAACGCTGGTAACCTGTGCGAGCTGAATAGGCTCTGCCACCATTACATCTGCGGCTTCAACTGTATCTGCTGCTTCAACCGCAACGCTTTCAACCGCTACACTTTCAACCAGATTTTCTTCAACCAGACTTTCTGCGGCTACGGCATTACCGGATACAGCTAAAACTGCACCGAAAGCAGCGGGCACGGCAAGCAATGCTTTCAAATTTTTCATTTTTCTCTTATTCCTCACACTAATAAGCAAAAAAGTTTGACCTTGTTTGCCAAGATAAAGGGCGGCAGTGGACACACGTACAAAGCACTCGCATGCCAATACTTCTTTAACTTATCGGCAATGCTAGCAGATCCTTTTGGCCAGATACAATCCCCCAGGACACTTTTTAGGCACTTTTTCTTAGCTCTTTTGAGGCATCCATTTTTTAGCCATCTATGGCTGACTGTATTCCGGCATAGATATCGAAGTGCTTTTTTGTAATGAAGCGTACTTGAGTCAGGCTTGTAGCGGGCGATCGCAGCTTAATACGTACACTTCTGCGGAAAAGATATTTCGTACGCTAGGCCCAATAGTCATCGGCTCAACTAGCAACCATCGGAATTAATTATCTAAGAACTGACACATCAGCTCGCCCTATTGATCACAAGTTGACAGGGCTGACACTATCTTTCCGACTGAACTCTTATGAGAAGGAAGTAAGAGTCTGTAGGACGTCAATTGTCAGAAAGTTTTCGACATCAATTTTCGCTAAGGCATTTTGCTTTAAAAAAACTATCCGCTCCTACCCTCAGAAGCTTGTCTCAATAGTTGAACAAGCATCTTTGGATAGGAGCGGTCTAGTCGGATCTTCAGGTCAAAAACCAAACTGCCGGGAGGAACCCTTTGCACCTTAGCTAGAACTGATGTTTTAGCAGGTCCTAGAGGACAGCCCCGGCACACAGCCGGCTTACATCAACCTGGAGACCCACGCACATATCACTAACGTTCATGGGCATCACCTCCTGTATTCCTAAACGGATTTTGTTTAGTGGACAAGCAACCTTGGCTGCTTGGCTACAAACATAACACGGTCTTACAAAAGTGTGTAGGAAAGCCACTGCAAAAATAGACTGCAGAAATCAAGAACCACCGGAAAACCAGCCCTAGAAGGGAACTTTTTTCTTAGCGTCGCGACCGCTCTCAAAATCAAGCTCCTTGAGCTTCTTCATAATGCGAGTAAAGTACTCTTGTAAGTAGTCTTCTAACGTCGTGATCTCACTTTTGTCGATGCCAAACGTTTCATAGACCTCTGCCATCGGCGCATCCATAGTGTTGCCGCTGGCACTCACCTCTGTAAACGCTAGGCGATCGGCCAAATCCCATGTCCACTGAAAGAAAGCCGCCACGTTACGAGCGCCTCTTAACAGAGCTGGCGGCATATTAGAAACGTTGGCATTCTGCTCAGAAAGACGCTCGCACAGCCTGATAATTTCGTACGCCCCCCAGGCTCTCTGGCCCGCCAGTGGGAACGTCTTGTTTTCGGCGGCAGGCAGCTCTAGCGCCTTGACCGCAAATTTGGCAATATCTTGGCTGTTCATATAGGCAATAGACCCCGCTTCGCCCATCACCCAAACGGACTGTCTTTCTAAGATAGGAATTGCGTACTGCCCTACTAAGCCCTGCATGAAGCCGCAGGGTCTAAAGATGGTGTAATTCAAGCCTGATTCTTTGAGGAAAGCTTCAACGCACTCTTTGATTTCCATCAATGGCACGTCGGGATACTCGCCTGCACCTAAAATAGAAAAGAAGATGAAGCGATCTACTTCGGCCTTTTTAGCAGCTTTTATCAGTGCAACTTTGCCATGCCAGTCAACATCATAGATGCCTTCTTTCTCAGCCGGACGAGACGTCGCCGCATCAATAACAGCGTTCACATTTTCAAAGCAAGGCGGCAGACTACCTGGCCCTGTTAGGTCTGCTTTGACTAACTGGGCTCCCCATTCTCTAAGAAAGCTTGCTTTTTGAAAGTTTCTGACAAGGCATTTAACTTCATAGCCTTCATCTAGGGCTCGGCGAACGATTTGCCTGCCTAAAGTGCCAGTTGCGCCAACGACTAGTAAGACCATGAGTTAAGGTAAACAAAACTTAATATGCTTCTCAGTTTAGCAGAAGTCGTCGCTGACACAAATATCTCCAGGACTGAATCAAGTGGGAGCCAGTCCTAGTCTTGTTTATAGTCTGAATCTTGTACGCGAAAGACGAATCGACTATTCTTCGCCACCTTGCACTTTGAGCATTAAAAAGCCAACGCTAAGGCCAACTAGAATCATGCCAAATACCAACACTGCCGTAGAAAAAATTTCGCCGCCCATATACAACTATCTCCTGTCTCTATAGTGAATATCTTTGAATATCAGGCTTATTTTAGAGCGTTTTGGAACCTCTCATGACATTGGTATCGGCAATCACACTTAATCGACATCCCTCAAACAGCGATAATTCAAAGGGTTCCAATAGTGAGCTAGCCGCACCCATAGCAAATTCTGCATCGACCGCTTTTCCTATGAAACCCCGTCTTTTAGTTACTTTGGGCGATCCTGCTGGCATCGGCTCAGAAGTTGTGCTCAAAGCGCTGAGTAATCCAGCCTTTTTAGAACGAGCAGATATTTCTGTGATTGGCGATCGCACCCTCTACCAAAGCGCTTATGCCAGCCTCAAGGCCACATACCCTCACCTTATAGAACCAAACAGCCTAAAGTTCATTGATATCGGCGTGTCATCAGCGATTACTGCCAAAGTTATCCCCGGACTTGAAAGCAGCCATAGCGGGGAAATCAGCTTTCGGACGCTAGAGCGCGCGATCGCCCGCACTCTAGACGGTGAGTTCGACGGTATTGTCACCGCGCCCATTGCCAAATCAGCCTGGCTCGCAGCCGGTCACGCCTACCCTGGGCAAACCGAACTGCTTGCCGAAATGTCAAACACGCATCGATTTGGGATGCTATTCGTTGCGAAGTCTCCGCAGAATGGCTGGGCGTTGAGAACGCTACTGGCAACCACGCATATCTCATTACGAGACGTGCCGCAGGCGCTGACACCTGAACTCATGACCTTGAAGCTAGAGCTTTTGATTGAATGCTTGCAAACAGATTTTGGCTTGAATGCAGCTAGGATTGCGATCGCAGGTTTAAATCCTCACAGCGGTGAACAAGGACAGCTAGGCGAAGAAGAACAAAACTGGCTAATTCCGTGGCTGCTTCAACAACAGCAGCGATTTCCGCATATCCAATTAGATGGGCCGATTCCACCAGATACGATGTGGGTCAAGCCCGGCCAAGCTTGGCACAGCTCAAATATCTCCTCGAACACAGATCCAAACACAGCTCAAAGCAAAGCGCACGACGCTTACCTAGCGCTCTACCACGACCAGGGATTAATCCCCGTCAAGCTACTGGCCTTTGACCTGGCCGTCAACACGACCATCGGACTACCCTTCATTCGCACATCACCAGACCATGGAACCGCTTTTGATATCGCTGGCAAAGGAATAGCGAGGTCACAAAGTACAGAAGCTGCGCTGGACTTAGCCATCGAGTTAGCTAACCAACGTCTGCAAAAATCAAAATAGCTCAAAACAGATTCAGCTGCTCTAAAGGCTGCTCTAGATGCATCCATGGCAAGGGAGGCACCTTCACTTTCGCCTCTTCTAGCATCGTTTGAAAATGCCGGGCGACTCTAGGCGACTCTACTTCCATCGGACAGTGTACAAAAAAGTAAACCTGCTTACCTATGCTCAACCATTCATTGACTTGGCTTACCCATTCAGCGAGATAGTCCTGATTGCGTAATATCCTCGGATGGCTGATGTAGCGCACAATCGCAAAGTCGCTCGTCACTTGAGGCTGCAAAGGAACCTTTGGCTTTCGTCGGTTAGAGCGCATTTGCGGATCGATATCGCCTTCGGTTTCATGGATGTACATCATCCGGCTATCTAGCAATACCTGCCCTACATTTAGATCAGTCAATAGCGCTCTTAGCCGGTCTGCGAAGGGTGGCCGAAACCAATCTAAATGCCGCACTTCTACAGCCACTGGTACAGACTCCTGGGGCCAAGCCTCTAGAAAATTCTTTAGATCGTTAAACGCAGCTGGAGCGTAGCTAGGCGGTAGCTGAATCATTATCGGACCTAAGTGTGTACCTAACCCCTGCTGCATCAAAGATAAGAAAGTCTGCGCTGCTGGTAAATGCGCCATTAACGGACCCGCGTGAGTAATCAGACGAGGCAGCTTTGGACAAAAGCGAAAGTCTGCGGGCGTATTATCCGACCAGCGCTTCACTATTTCTGGTGAAGGAACCGAGTAAAAGGTGGTATTACCTTCTACACTTAACATCCGCTCACCATAGAGCTTCAAAAAGTTAGTCGACTGGCTCTTTGCTGGATAGAAACTACCTACCCAATCTTTAAATGCCCAGACTGCACAGCCTAGTCGAAAATTAAGCGGGTCTGGCAAAGTTTTTTCCTTCACTACACTCAAATCAGCCACATTACCGCTTGGAAAAAGCAGCCTACACCCTTATACAACGGGTATGGTGACTACATCGCCAACTTGTATGTCTAATGTGACTCCTAATTTAACTAAAATACTTTTCTAGGTAAAAGTCTCACTATGCATGAACACATCGCCATCCCTGATTATCCAGCGGTTACTTGGGCTTTCGTCTACCGAGGGATGAAAGTCGAGGTGACGACATCTACGCACTATGAGCAGCAGATTTATTCAGCCTGGGTGACCTACGACACTGGTAGCGCTGTTGCTGTACCAAGAGCAGACAGCCCCGAACGTGCGATCGCCCAAGCCAAGAAATGGATACACACTCACTTTGATTGGGAATAGCAGACGGGCGTTGCGGTGAAGGTATGTAGCCTGTACCAAATGCATACTCTAGGAGAAGCTATAGACTCATCGGACTTGATGCGTCTCCGTATATCCATGTAAATACTCAGATACAAATATTACCTGCTGGGAACTTTGAATGCAGGCTCAATGAACCATGAGCCATCACAGTATTTGAAGCGCACGAAACTCCCATGACGACAGACGCATCCTCAATCATTACTCATTTTGCCGACTACGCCGCCGAAGGGGATGAGCCAGCCGATCTTTTGCTCAAAGAGCTGATTCCGCCACAGCTCAGCGAGCTAGACCTTCCCCACGCGCCGAAAAAACCGGCGTTGCCCGCCAAAGAGGGTTCTATCGAAACTATCCGCATCCCCTGCAAGCTCTACAAGCCGGCCACAGCCTAAAGCATTCTAAAACTGTCTTAGAAATCTAAGATCACTCTTATATAGTCGTCTGATGTCGTCGATTTTGCTTTGAACCATTGCTAGCCGCTCTACGCCTAAGCCCGCCGCAAACCCAGAATAAACTTCAGGGTCACAACCTACTGCTTTGAGCACGTTAGGATCGATCATGCCGCAGCCCATCACTTCTAGCCACTGCCCCTGCCAGCGAACATCGACTTCTGCAGAAGGCTCTGTGAAGGGGAAATAGCTAGGGCGAAAGCGAACCTCAATATCGCCAAACAGCGCTTCTAAAAATAGCTGAACCGTACCACGCAAGTCGGTGAACGTGATGTCTGTGTCTACCGCAAAGAATTCAATCTGGTGAAAGACCGCTGAGTGGGTAGCATCGACCGTATCACGACGGTAGCAGCGCCCAGAGGCCAGTACCCGCATCGGTGGTGGGTTGTTCTCCATGTAGCGGATTTGCGTATTGGATGTGTGCGTACGCATGAGCTGACCACCGGGTAGATACAGCGTGTCTTGCATATCGCGAGCGGGATGATCTGGCAAGAAATTAAGCGCTTCAAAGTTGTAATAGTCGCTTTCAATCTCTTGGCTTTGGGCGACAGTGTAGCCTAGCCCAACAAAAATATCGGTGATTTGGTCGATGATGCTGTTAATCGGGTGAACTCGACCTTGAGGTACGTAGACGCCTGGCATCGTCACATCTATGGTCTCGGCTGCTAGCTGAGCCTGAATCTCAGCGACTTGCAGATCTGACTTACGCTGGTCGATAGCCGACTGTAAAGCAGTCTTGGCTTGATTCGCCATTGCACCAACTTTGGGCCGCTCTGCGGCTGACAGCTTACCCATACCGCCCAACACTTTGGAGAGATCGCCTTTCTTTCCTAAATACTTAACACGGGCCGTTTCTAAATCTTCCAGGCTGCTAGCGGCGTTAATGTCTGCTATGGCGCTTTGCTGAACGGCACTTAGCTGGGATTCGATTTCGGTTGAGGTGGTGGCGCTCACGGCTACTCCAAACAGAATTAAACAAACAGAGTCGAAATAGGGGGTAGACCTTGCTAATTGTGCCAATTAGTCGCCAATTAGTCTACGTTAACTTGCCCAAGGAATCTAGAGCGTGACTCGCGTGTACCTGCTGCATTAGGTACACGCGAGTCAGTTGGCCTGTTGTACTACAAGGCTTCTAACCTGTAATCATGTACTTCAGCCACGTGAGAAACGCTCATAGGCTTTCACAGGGAATAAGCTATGAAGATATTGGTGAGCAATGACGATGGTGTGTTCGCTTTGGGAATCAGAGCGCTGGCGAATGCGCTAGCGAAGGCGGGTCATCAAGTAACTGTGGTCTGCCCTGATCGCGAGCGATCGGCAACGGGACACGGATTAACGCTACATGAACCGTTGCGAGTGGAGCAGGCAGAAGGGGTATTCGCACCAGAAGTAACGGCATGGGCTTGCTCTGGAACGCCGTCGGACTGCGTGAAGCTGGCGTTAGACGCGCTGCTATCTGACAAGCCAGACTTTTTAGTGTCAGGAATTAATCACGGTGCCAACCTGGGAACGGATGTGCTGTATTCAGGCACAGTGTCAGCGGCGATGGAAGGCGTACTAGAAGGCGTTAGCGCGATCGCAATCAGCCTGCTTAGCGGCTACCCAAACTTTCAGCCTGCGGCTAATTTTGCTGTTGAGCTCGTTACTGAGTTAGAAAAACAGCCTCTACGCCTTCCTGTGCTCTTAAATGTCAATATTCCGCCTGTAGAAGCTGCAAAAATTCAGCCGCCAGTCATCACTCGCCAGGGTGTACGACGGTATTTCGATCAGTTTGAGAAACGAGTGGACCCTAGGGGCAGGATCTATTACTGGCTAGCAGGAGAGGTCATGGAAGAAGAAGACGCTGAAATCCCAGTGCCAGCCGAGCAGGCATCTAGCTCACCGAGTCGCAACGCATTAAGCAAAGCACTCATAGAAGTCAGCCAGCAGTTTATGACAGACGTACAGGCAATCAAGCAAAACCACATCACGATCACCCCGCTTCAGGGAAATTTGACAGCCTACACAGCCTTGACGTTTATCGATGGCTGGAAGAAGCAAAGCTTACAAAACATGGATCAAGCTCTAAAGAGTACAGCTCGCACAGATAAGATCGTAGATAAAGAAGAAAAGAGCATAAAAAGGTGAGAGAAACGTAGAGAAAAGGTATAAACACCAACATTTTTCATTTTGTTGTGATCTCGATCTCATTACTAAATAACAAAACTTTTGCAAAACAAGGAATCGAAGGACCGTTCTGATAGCGACGACTTAGCGATGAAGTCTTATGGGTGTACTTAAATAAGCTGCACACATAACGAATAGGTGAATATCGAAAGGTAATAACCTTGCTTGGGCATTCTGCAAGCAGGAATTTATTTTTTAGTCGAGTACTGAAGGACTCCTTTAGCCGAATGAAGGGTGCTGCTAACTGTTAAAAATACACTGCGATTCCGCTTAAACCACTTCGCGTAAAGCTCATGTCAGATCAGCAAAATCAGTTTTCGATATGCTTTTGGGGCGTCCGAGGGAGCGTTGCCTGCCCAGGGGAGGATACAGTTCGCTATGGAGGTAACACGGCCTGCATTGAGATGAACGTCGGCGGACATCAGCTCATCTTTGATGGCGGTACTGGGTTGCGTAACTTGGGGCAAAAGATGCTTGCCCAAATGCCGATCAAAGCGAATATGTTCTTCACCCATTCGCATTGGGATCATATTCAGGGGTTTCCCTTTTTTGTTCCGGCTTTTATTCCAGGCAACCGGTTCAAGATTCATGGGGCGATCGCACCCAATGGCTCTACCATCGAACAGCGCCTCAACGACCAGATGCTGCACCCCAACTTCCCTGTGCCGCTGCAGATTATGGGTGCGACCCTAGAGTTCTGCGATATTGAAGTCGGAGAAGTTGTCAAAATCGGTGACGTTGAGATTAGTAACGCTATGCTCAATCATCCAGGCGAAGCCATTGGCTATCGCGTTAGCTATCGCGGTCATTCGGCGGCATATATTAGCGACACCGAGCATTTTCCCAATCGACTAGATGAGAACGTCTTACACCTGGCCCGCAATGCCGACGTCATGATCTATGACTGTACCTATACAGATGACGAATACCATCATAAGCACTCGGGCAAAGTTGGCTGGGGGCATTCTACTTGGCAAGAGGCGGTCAAAGTAGCCAAAGCAGCTCAGGTCAAACAATTGATCATCTTCCATCACGACCCCGGACACACTGACGATTTTATGGACGATATCGCCCGTCAAACGTCCATTGCTATGCCAGGTAGCGTTGTTGCCAAAGAAGGTATGGTCCTCAATCTAATTAAGGAGGCCGCACCAACAGCCATAGCCGTTTAGTTAGCAATGCGATCTTCTAATTGCTAGGGGGATTTAGCGATTATCTGCTGTGGACCATGCGCTTCTATTGATTGCTTTGACTTGATTGCTTTGACTTGATTGCCTTGATCAGACGCTGTGGGTGAGTGCTCTGATCAGGCGCGCTTTGACTAGGCCCTCTGGATAATGCGAAGTGTTAAGGATTGATGCGTTTATGTAACAAGGAACAGACTTCTATGAGGAGCTGTATCGCCTTGCTGCCAAAGGGGTTGAAGAAAACTGCCGTGAGATTGTAACGGATTATTGCTTTGTTTTTAATAAAGCAGACTAGGCGACAGGTCTTCTCGTAGTCTTGTATCACTGGCCACATAAGCGGGTCAGTTGCTGTATTACGAAGAAGGAGAGCTTGATGCTTGACGCTTTCTCTAGAGCCGTTGTTTCGGCTGATTCTAAGACCGCTACTATTGGTGGCGACGAACTCGAAGCGCTGAAGGGCTTTGTTTCCGAAGGGAACAAGCGTCTAGACGCTGTTAACGCGATCGCTTCTAACGCTAGCTGCATCGTTTCTGACGCTGTTTCCGGCATGATCTGTGAGAACACTGGCTTGATTCAAGCTGGTGGTAACTGCTACCCCACTCGTCGCATGGCTGCTTGCCTGCGCGATGGCGAGATTGTTTTGCGCTATGTCACTTACGCATTGCTCGCAGGTGATGCTTCTGTGCTTGATGACCGCTGCCTCAACGGTTTGAAAGAGACCTATGCTGCTCTGGGCGTGCCAACTGGTTCTGCTGCTCGCGCAGTCAACATCATGAAGGCTTCTAGCATCGCTCACCTCAAGGGTACGAATACTCCTGAAGGCGGCGGCGCTCGCTACAACAAGAACGATGCACCCCAGGGCGACTGTTCTGCTCTCGCTTCTGAAGCTGCTGGCTATTTTGATCGCGTTGTATCTGCTCTTTCCTAGTTGCCGCCTGGCAATTAGCTTTTGAGCTTGTTTACCGAACCTAACCGATCAAACATAACTAAACTTTGGAGATTTGAGAAATGAAATCAGTTGTTACTTCTGCTATTGCTTCGGCTGATGCTGCCGGACGTTTTCCTGGCTCTGCTGACCTGCAGGCTGTTCAAGGTGGATTGCAGCGGGCGGCTGCTCGCCTAGAGGCTGCTGAAAAACTAAACTCTGGTCTAGACCAGGTTGCTCAAGAAGCTTATGACGCTGCCTTTAAGAAGTACCCTTACCTCACCAACGAAGGTGAAGCAGGCGGCAACCAGGGCAAGAAGGACAAGTGCCTTCGCGACATCAAGCACTACCTACGTCTGATCAACTACTGTCTAGTTGTTGGCGGTACAGGCCCTCTAGATGAGTGGGGCATTGCTGGTGCGCGTGAAGTGTACCGTTCTTTGAACCTGCCTACAGCGCCTTATGTGACTGCGATGCAGTTCACTCGTGATCGCGCTTGTGCGCCTCGTGATATGTCGCCTCAGGCGCTTACTGAGTTCCGCGCTCTGCTCGACTACGTGATCAACTCCCTCTCATAGGGCTCTGTCGGTAGGTTCTACGCTTGTCTATATCCTAGGTTCATAGCACCTACCAAAGAGAGTCATCGAGCCTGGTTCAGTTCCCTGGCCTAGGGCTTGAAAGACGTTAAAAAACGTGAAACGTTAAAAACCGAAACGTTAAAAAACAAGAGCTTCTGGCTAATGCCTTATGACTAGGGATTTTCCAGAAGCCTTTTTTATGATTTTGTAGCCTTATTATCATTAGTTTTCATGAGTTGTTATGGTGGCCGATTCCGTTTTCGCTCAGCTCAAGCATCCCAATCCGGCTATGCGGCAGCGAGCCATGATAGAGATCGTGGATAATCGCGATCAGCAGACCATCCCTAAACTGATGGCAGCACTGGCAGAAGAGGATGTGGTCTATCGCCGCGCCTGTGTAAAAACGCTAGGTGCAATTGGCATGGCCTCTGTTCCGGTGGTGGTCGAACAAATGCTCAATAGCGAAGATGATACGGTGAGAGCTAGCTGCACAAAAGCGATGGCCCAGATTGCGGTTTATCATCCTGAAGAGCCTTTTCCTACTGAGGGGCTAGCGGGATTGCGTCAGGCGATGAATGATCCCTATCCAGTTGTGCAGATCGCGGCGGTGATGTCGCTAGGTGAAGTGGGAGTGCCGGCGGTCGACACCCTGCTAGAGGCGTTAGAGACAACAGACAATGTAGTGATCGCGCTAACCATCACGAATACGCTAGGTTCTATTGGTGACCCGCGAGCGCTTGAGGTCTTGCGCCAGCTGATCGCCGATAACTCAGTTGACAGCTACGTAAGAGAAACAGCAGAGAGTGCGCTGCCGCGTCTAGAACAGGTGATGACCACTAGGGAAGCAAAGGGCAGCTTACGCGATCAATAGTGAACGGTAAAGGGTCAGTTAGCATTTACAGGTCAAATCTCTACAAAAGCCTAAGCTGATGGCTGTCTTCTGCTATGGCGAGCAGTTCCTGAGAGTCTGTGGCTGCCTCGACAGTCTTTCCTATGGTCTTATCGCCGTTCGGGTCTTGGCTCAAGAGCGCTTGGGCGGCCTGGAGAATATCGGGGGCGATCGCGGCTAAATCTTGTCGATTATCTAAGTAAGCCTGCAGTGCGCTCATCGGCAGCAGCGTGTTGTCTGTACCAAGCTCGGGCAGTCTGGGCCTAGAGGTCTGGCTAACGAGCTGCGGCTGAATTGTGTAGCTATGAGCAGTGGCTAATGCGTCACCGAGCAGGGTATTGTCTATCGTCTCTATCTGACTAGCACTAACTTGGTAAATCACTCTGACTACTGCCTGCGCGATTGCCGACTGTTCAATGGCTTCGATCAAGCGCGACTGTGGATTCTCTGATGTTGTCAGATCGACTTCTATCGTTTTAAACGTCCGTGCTGGCAGGGCTTGAAATTCCGCAGTTGTCTTTCCCTGGCCGATCTCAACTATGACGTAGCCTTTCTCTTCCTTTTCCTCGCTAAAATCTACTCGTTCAATACTGCCAGGATAGATGGCTAGCGGGCACTGATTGACCTGCTGGTATTTATGCACGTGCCCTAAGGCAATGTAATCGAAGCAGTCACGCGCTAGAATCGCCATAGGCACCGTAAATCCTTTCCCAACCGCTAAAAATTTTTCTGCCCCATAGCGAGCAGTATCAGTCATTACATGCGCCAAGAGCACCGTTGGAACCGCCCTATCTAATTTACGAATCTCTCCTTCTAGAACAACTCTGAGCTTTTCTAATAACAGCTCTGCGATCTCCTCGGTCGAAAGTCCTTGGGTCTCTGGGCGGGTGAGCAGCGTAGAGCGGGTGAGCCAGGGAAGCGTCACAATCTGAATAGGGCCACTTTGAGTTTCGATTTGATGCGTTGTCAGCGTATCGCCGACAATGAACCCTGGAACACCCAGCGTACGGTAGATACAAAGGCTGGCACCACCAGCCCCTTGAGCGTGCTGATCGTGATTGCCGACTAATAGAACAGTGGGAATGCTCGCTTCGACCAGGCGGCAGAATTCCTTTGCAAATGCCTGCTGGATATAAGGTGGCGGGGTGGCATCAGGGAAAGCATCACCCCCAAAAAGAACGAGATCGACTTCTTGGGCGATCGCATCGTCTACGCACCGACACAACGCCCGTGAAAAATCTTCTAGCCTAGTGTTCAGTCCCGTTTCCGGGTTGATTCGACCATGACTAAAACCGCTGCCCATATGAATATCTGATAGATGCAGAATTTTGATCATGAGTCAAACAATGCTGAAGAAATTGGATAAAGAGACTTTCTAATGAGATTACGGACTTACGAGATTACGAACTTATGAGATTACGGGCAATACGTGTAATGGTAAGCGAAATTCAGCGTGATTGTTCTAGCACCGGATCTCCGATCACCAATGGCAAGAAAACTGTAACAGTCGTACCTTTTTCTACTGATGAGCCAATCGTCATACTGCCGCCGTGAGCTTCAACGATACGTTTAGTAATGGCTAGACCTAGACCATTACCGTCGGCTTTTGTAGAAATGAAAGGCTGGGTCAGCTTAGGAAGAACCTCGGGTGGAATCGGATCGCCGCCGTTATGCACTTGGATTTTGACGTGCTGTGTTGAGTTGGATTGCAAAGAGGTAGGCGGTTGAAAAACGTGTTCCCCAAAAGCTCGTTGCAATTGCCAAGTGACAGTTTCTTTGGGGGAAATAGCTTCGCATGCATTCGTGACTAAATTGATGAAGACCTGTTTGAGTTTGTCGCGATCGCCTTTTACTATTAATGGTTCTGGCTGCGTGATTAGCTGAATAGTTTTGTCTGTTGCAGCGGGTAATTCTTGCAGCGATCGCAGTAACTCTTTGGATAAATCGTTAATTTCAATCCGTTCTTCGACCAGCTTTTGCTCCTTAGAGTAGGTCAAGATTTCGTTGAGCAACCGCTTCAGTCGCTCAGATTCTTCCATCGCAAGAGATAGCCGCATTTTTCCTCTAGGCGGCAGATCCATGGTCTGAAAAGTAGAAAGTGCCATGTATACGGTGGTAAAGGGATTACGCACTTCATGGACAATCATGGCGGCAAGCTGACCGATTTCTGCTAGGCGCGCTTGGGCTTTTTCGGCCTGTTTGCGATCGCTGATATCCCTTACCAGCGCCAGTGCCTGCTGTTTGCCCGTCATCACCATAAAATTGGCTCGAACCTCTACAGGATAAGTACTGCCATCTTTACGGCGGTGAATGCTCTCCACCGTGACAGGGTTCCCTGCTTGCAATCTTCGCCAAAGAACGTCGTAGTCTTGAGGTGTGAAAGCGGGGTTAACCTCAAACAGATTGTGATGGATCAGTTCGGCTCGCTCATAGTTCAAACTGTTGAGAGCAAATCGATTAATATCCAAGATTTTTGCATGTTCATCTAAAACAAAGATAGATTCTGCAGCCTGTTCTACCAACGTGCGAAAGCGATTTTCGCTTTCTCTGAGCCGATCTTCTGCTTGTTGGCGCTGAGCAATGTTAGTAGAAATGCGCTCAAACATCTGTTGAAAAGCGCCGATAACTGCACCGATCTCATCCTTTTTGTGTCTATAGCGAAGCGATTTGAATGCATACATTGTCGCATTCTCTTCGTTTAAGGCAGCAGGCGCTGCTTCTAACAAATCATCATTGAGTGCGAGCACAGGCGAGATTAATACGGCACGTAAAACCACCATTGTAGTGAGTGTAACTACGGCTGAAATCAGCAGTACCAATCCAAAGATACGCCAGATAAAAGCGCGAACCTCTCGTCGCACACTGGTAGTATCGTGATTAATCACCACCCAATGAGGAATACCCACTAGGGGAAACGTTTGCGCTACCTCGTATCTATCCGCTCTAGGGTTAAAGTTGGACACAAAAGAGTCTGCTACATCTTCTACATCTGAGAAGTCTGTGAAGGTCATGGTCGGTGCTTCGCCAAAGCTCCCGATTGAATTGCCTCTAACGTCGTAGAGGCTGCCACCGACTACGATAGGAATGGCTTCGAGCCGGCTGAGCTTAGCGAGTAGCTGCTCAGGGAAAACTACCTCATCTGTCGTTTTGACATCTACCATTGCGACTTTTAGACTCGCAGAAGATTGTAGAGCTAGTCCTTGTAGCAGCTCTTGCTGTCGCCGGATGACTGATGGAATCAGAATCAGCGCCTCGATCACAACGATACTTCCAAAAATGGAAAGCACTATTTTTTGAGAAAGGCGCGAGCGCAAAAAGCTTAGCAGATCTACTCTGGGCCTATATAGCGGGGAGAATGGCATAGTCTGATAGAGATCTCTATCCTAAAGACCCCTTTGGTAGCTTACCGACAAAGTGATTGAACCAAAATTATAGGCGCTTCTGCAGGGAGCCGACTGAAGTAATGTTCATCAGGTAAGACAGCCATCAATTCTAAAATGAGTATCATTAAAGTGAGCGCTAGCGCAATCTGCATCTAGCGCAATCTGCATCTAGCTTGTGCTCTCATTTAAAGCAACTCTGGTGCTAGAGTAACTGCCCCTTGTCGAATAAATCTCTTGTTAGATAAAGCTAAAATGCTTAGCATTCTGCCGAATTCTCTGCTACGTGCCGTTGAGTAGGTCGCTATATTTAGCGAATAATTTTTATACGGTATAGTTTGAACAGGTTGACTAATAAAAAAATCTAAACTCTGTTCAGCTATCTTTCATCTATTGCTATTCTCACTAAGAATCTGAGAGTTTTGCAGTATACTGCCTCCTGAGTACAGTCCGTCAAAGAATCAAGGAAGTTCTGTCTCTTCTATGATCTATCTCTTTGATAACAGTGCAGATTGGTAGAGGATAAGTGTCTAAGAGGCAAGATTCTAGAGGTAAAACTCGGAGGATTTTACTTTCTCCTAAAGTACGAACATCGGAGCTAAAAAGATCCGCAAAAGCGAGATTTTGTTTTGTAGTTGTCACTAGACTTTTCGTTTGAAAGCAGCCTATGCAGTTATTTTCGCTAGAGCACTTCCGTCAAAACAGCCGCTAGAACAAACGTAAAAATTAGCTTGCAAGCGTTTAGGTGACTTTTGCTGAAGTTTTATCCGAATAAGACCACGTATAACAATATCGAAAGATTGAACTCAATGCACTCCTCCAATACTAATAAGTCAAACGCTGCTTTATCCTCAGACGGTAGCACTGTTAAACTAAAATTCTCTCTGCAAGATCCGATCTTTCGGTGGAATCAACCTAACGGCAAAGGATCTGATATCGCACTGACCTACAGCTATGACAATCTGCTCGATGGGGGAATCAAAGGTGGTATTACCGAATCAGAGATAAAGACCGCAATTGAAGAATCTTTTGAACTATGGGCTCAATATGCGCCGCTTGATTTTGTCGAGGTCGAGGACACTGGGAGAAAGTCTCAAACCAACCCTGATGCAGCAGATATTCGGTTCGGCTATGAAGAGATTGACGGCAGCGGCGGTACTTTAGGAGAGGCCAGCCTGACCTATTTCGGAGACTTGGCAACAGAGGTTGACTTTGATAGCCAAGATAGGTGGGCAACAGAGTGGTCAAACAGTACGTTTGATTTCTTGGCGGTGGCTGTTCATGAAATCGGACATACTTTGGGCCTAGATCATGAATCTGAAGAAGACGCTATTATGCAACCTTTTGCAACAGATATCTATTCGGGTTTAGGTACGGCCTTCTTATATGACGATGATATCAAGGGCATTCGGGCGCTGTATGGAAAAGGAAAGGGGTCAGTTGATCCATTAGACAATCGATCAAATACCTCACCTAGTCCAACCCCTGATCTAACTCCGTCCGATGCGGCTTTGGTGTTAGGAACAAAGGCTAATGACGTGCTGTTAGGTAGCGATCGCGCGCAAACGCTTCAGGGGCTAAGGGGCAACGATCAAATCAGAGCAGGCGATGGCAATGATGTTGTTATTGGTGACAAAGGGAACGATCAGCTATTAGGCGAAGGCGGCGACGATCGGCTATTAGGCGACGACAACAACGATCTGCTCGACGGTGGGGATGGTAACGATAGCCTAGTTGGCGGTCAGGGAAAAGACATGTTGATTGGTGGCAGCGGCGATGATTACCTGACTGGGCGAAAGGGGCGCGATACGCTGATAGGCGTAGGATCTGGTGAAGGCAGCTCTGGTGACAGCGGCGTTGGAGAGAAAGATACGTTAATAGGCGGGGGGCATGGCGATTTGTTTGTATTAGGAAGTCAGGCCGGAGTCTTCTACGACGATGGGCTCTCTGACACGGTGGGAACGGATGACTACGCATTTATTTCAGACTTTCGATCAAATGAAGGCGATCGTATTCAGCTTCACGGTAGTGCCAGCGACTATTCTATCGGGAGAGCCCCTAAAGCAACCAAAGGCGGTCAGGGAATCTTTTTAAACACAGCAGATGAAGCTGAGCTGATCGCGGTCGTTCGCGGGAACAACGGTCTGATGATACAAAGTGAGGCATTCACCTTTGTTTAAATCAGTGGACTCGATACGACTGCGAGCCGACTTGCTATGATTGGGCTACAGTCGCAGGATAGCAATCGTGACATACGCCTCTGTAAGAACGTTCACCGTAGAAGATTTTCTGCTGCAATACGGAGATGACCCTCGTTACGAGCTAATTGATGGAGAGCTAAGAGATTTGGAACCAACCGGCCCGCACGAAGAGGTTTCAGGGAAAGTCTCAGGGTACTGGTTCTCTGCGCTACTCAGTTTGAATAAAGATTGGACAATTCCAAAGAACTGTCTGATCCAGCCGCTAGCTGCTCAGGCAACCACTCTAAGACCAGATGTCATCGTATTAGACAAATCAAAGCTCGAACAAGAGCCGCTTTGGCACAGAGAACCTATTGTTACTTCTGGTGATTCTATTGTAATGGTTGCGGAGATTGTCAGTACTAACTGGCAAGATGACTATGCGCGAAAGGTAGAGGAATATTTGGTGTTAGGAATTAAAGAATACTGGATAGTTGATCTTAGAGGATTGGGGGGGCTTGAGTTTATTGGAAAACCCAAACATCCTACCGTAACGGTTTGCCAGCTTGAAGCCGATAGCTATCACAAGCAACAGTTTCGTCTGCACGATAAGATAGTCTCAGGTATTTTCCCAGACATAAACCTAACGCTGTCTAGGCTAATAGCATAGCGACTTTGGACTGTAGCAATTAGTCTTTCTAGCAGCTAGAAGCATCTGGCAGACCGACATCTGGCATCTGGATATCTGGCAAACTGGGCTTCTATGCGTATATCCTATTGAACGACAAGCTATTTATAAATCCTGTGTCGTTGTGCCTAGCCAAACCTATGAAGCACAGCCTATCGTCGCTGCGCCTACACCTTCTAGCCCCCCCAAGCTGCGTCCCTATCAGGAAAAGCTGATCAAAGATCTCTACGAAGAGCTGAATGTGGGGCATAAAAGAGTCGCCATTATTGCTGGGACGGGGGCTGGAAAGACGATTATCAGCGGCCAGATTTGTGCCCATGCTGAGGCAGCGGGCAAGCGGCTAATGTTTTTGGTGCATCTAGATGTGCTGGTCGGTCAGACTTACGAAAAGATGAAGGCATTTGGTTTGCAGTGCGGCTTTATCAAGGCTGGATGGGAAGAGAATCGGGATGCGCCAATTCAGATTGCCAGTATCCAAACGATGGCAAAACGCAGATGGTGGCAAAAGTGGCCAGCAGATGTGGTGTTTTACGATGAAGGGCATATCACGCTTTTTAGTCAGGTAGGCAAAAAAGTCATGACTAAGACTCATGCGAATGCGGTTCATTTGGTGATGACGGCAACGCCGCTGCGGTTGGGAAAAGAACAGTTAGGAGATTATTTAGAGACTTTGGTGTCTTCGCCTGTACCCAATGTGCTGCAAGAGATGGGCTATCTATCGACGATGAAGTATTACAGTATGCCTAGAGACAGCATGGCGAATCTAGAAGCGGTGAAGACCTCGCGGGGTGACTATGACGAAAAAGATTTGAAGAATGCTTGCGATCGCACCGAACTGGTCGAAAAAATTGTGCAAGAATGGTTTCGCATTGGCAAAGGCAAACGCACCATCGCCTTCTGCGTAGATATAGAACATGCCAACCACGTCGCCGAAGAATTTCGCAAAGCCGGTATCACCGCCGATACAGTCGATGGCAACACCTCTATCAAGGACCGTAAGCGGCTGTATCACGCTCTCAAAACGGGAGAGCTGAGCGTGCTGACCTCCTGCAACGTAATTAGCATTGGCTTTGATGAGCCTAGCGTAGAGGTGGGTCTGATGCTACGCCCAACCATGTCTAGCGCTATGCATTTTCAGCAGCTAGGACGGGTAATGAGAATCTCGCCTCAAACCGGCAAGGCGTACGGCATTATTCTTGATCAAGCTGGCAACTTGCAGCGATTAGGCTTTCCTGAAGATATAGAGAGCTATTCACTGCCGACTAGGAAAGCGTCTTCTGGCGGCGGCGGCGCACCACCGACCAAGCCCTGCCCTGCCTGTGGCAGGATTGTTCTTTCTTTTATCGTGAAATGTCCAGACTGCGCTCATCAGTGGATTAGCGAGCGACCTGTCAACACCGAGAACATGGTGGAAATATATTCAAACGCTCAAGCTCAACAGATCAAAGATGTGCCAACTTTGATAGAGCTGTATCACGGACACCGACGGCGAGCCTACAAACAGGGTAGAGGCCCTGGGTGGGCAGATAGAACCTTTATGGATCAGTGCGGACGCGAGCCCAAAACAGAGTGGTGCCTTGGCTCTCTCTACGGCGCTAGGCCAAATTGGGACGAGCAGCTCGATATTGTTGAGTATCTATGCAACAGCGCCAGAAAAAGCGCCGGGGATTCAGAAGCGTGGATAATCCAAGAGTTTGAGAAGGAGGTCGGGCCTGGGACTTGGTCTAAAATCTCACGCTATAGAGAGCAGCAGCTCGGGTGAATCTCTATTTTGATTGTCCTGGCTTTTTTGATTGTCATGACTGCGCTGATAGCTCTAGCGACCATCGGCTAGCAATCGGCATTCGCCAGCCCATGCCAAACGCCCGGTCGGTCACTTTCAGCACAGGTGGCGTTTGTCTCCGCTTAAACTCTGAACGGGTGACTAGGCGAACAACCTTTTCGACGGTAGCGGCTGAATGGCCTGCCGCGACAATATCATCCGCCGACTGTTGTTTTTGAACTAGACGCTCTAGGATATCATCCAAGATTTCATAGTCTGGGAGTGAATCTTGATCTACCTGGTCGGGCTTCAGCTCGGCGCTGGGTGGCTTCGTGATAATGTTATCAGGAATAATCTCCTGTTCTCGGTTTAGCCAGCGGCAGATAGAGTAAACCCGCGTCTTTGGCACATCGGCAATTACAGCCAAACCGCCGTTCATATCACCGTAGAGTGTGCAGTAGCCAACGGCCATCTCTGACTTATTGCCAGTGGTTAACAACAGATGTCCAAACTTGTTGCTGACTGCCATCAATAAATTGCCACGAATGCGAGACTGTAGATTCTCTTCTGTGACGCCGCTTTCTGTACCTTTAAACAGACTATCAAGCGTCGTATCATAGCCCGACATCAGCTTGCCAATGGGAATCGTCTGGATAGGAATACCAACATTCTTGGCGAGCTGTTCGGCGTCGCTGATAGAATGCTCGGAACTGTAAGGAGAAGGCATGAGGATACCCAGCACGTTCTCGGGGCCGAGGGCTTCGGCGGCGATCGCACTCACCAGCGCAGAATCAATCCCGCCGCTGAGGCCAATGACCGCTTTTTTGAAGCCACACTTACGCGCATAGTCTTTCACGCCTAGCACCAGCGCTGCCCAGATTTCTGCATCCGCCGACAGCAGTGGCGTCTCAACCGCTATCGTTTGAAAATCTCGTCTGTCAACATCAAAGTTAACTAGCTGTAGATCCGTCGAAAAAGCGGCTGCCCGGCTGATTAACTGTCCTTCACGACTAAAGGCAACACTTTGCCCATCGAAGATCAAATCGTCATTTCCACCCACCTGATTGACATAAACAATCGCTCTTTGATACTGCTTAGCCTCGTGGGCAATCATGTTTTCTCTTACTGTCTGCTTACCATACACGTACGGAGAGGCCGACAGATTCACTACCAAATCAACGCCCTTTTCGACTAGCTCTTGAGTAGGATTAATTGGATAGGCCCGCTTTCCCCAAAAAGTCTCGTTGTTCCACAGGTCTTCGCAGATAGTGACGCCCACATGAATAGACTCGTCATTCACCTGCAAGACAAAACTACTCGCCTTTGTTCCCGACTCGAAATAGCGATCTTCGTCAAAGACATCGTAAGTTGGCAGTAATCGCTTGTGAAAGATCTTCTTTACTTCGCCATGCTGTAAGAGCGCCATGCTGTTGAAAATGGGCTTTTGCCCTTGCTCAGCCGCACTCAGATTGTCTTCGGCAATGCCGACGAGCGTGGATAGATTTGGAGGTAGCGCTTTGGCAAGCGCTTCTACTTGAGCCTTCATTTTGGTGATAAAGCTCGGACGCATCAGCAAATCTCTAGGAGGATAGCCACATAGCGACAGCTCAGGGGTGAGCATCAGATCGGCACCTAGCTCAGTCGCTTGCCCCGCAGCTTCAAGAATACGCTGAGCATTGCCAATGAGATCGCCAACGGTGGGATTGATTTGTGCGATCGCAATTTTCATAAGTTTGGATTAGAAGTAGAAACAGATTACTTTGAAGCAATCATGAGAGAGCAATAGTGAATGTTCGAATCTCATAGCGTGAAAGGCTTAAGTTCTCTCTTTGAGTAGGCATTCGGCGCTAGCTATAGAAACACCATAGGCTTATCTTTCAAAGGCTCAAACGCTTCTGCGTCAAACTGATAGAGACTCGCCGGTCGACCGGCTCCGCGAGAAGTTTTGATGCCGGTATCTTTTAACACTCTTAACTTCAACAGTCTCGTTCTAAAGTTGGAATAGTCAGCAAAATCTTCGCCTAGCACCGTTGCATAGAGCTGATAAACATCCCCTAAGGTAAACATCTCAGGCAACACATCAAACGCAACTGGGCTGTATTCGAGCTTGCTTCGCAGTCGCTGATAGCCGTAGGTCAAAATTTGATTGTGATCGAAGGCTAGCTGCGGCACCCTGTCCAGCGGATACCAGGCAATACCGCTAACACCATCAGCAATCAGCGCGGTGTCTTCAAAGCGAACTAGCGCAAAGTGGCTCACCGAAAGATAGCGCACGTTATATGCAGCTTCAGACTCACGCGGATCTCGGTTCGGCCCCCCAAAGGTAAAAAGCTGTTCTAGATAGAGATTGTTGACTCGGATCTTTTCTGTTAATACGCGATCGGCGGCGTCCTCTAGTGATTCCCCTTCTCTGACTAGCGTACCAGGCAAGCTCCAGTAGTCAGTAAAAGGCGCTTGATGCCGCATCACCAGCAAAACCAACAAACGATGCTGCACTGTATCTACTGAAAAGATTACGGTATCTACACCCACTTTGAAATCAGCTAGCTTTGCAGGGTTTGATGGCTGTTCTATCGACGCTATTGACTGCTTAGAAGGCTGCTTAGACGAGACTAGCGACCGGTCGAGATCTTGGCTTTGGTGGTTTGTTGTAGGCATGGGTAAAGGTCGTGCTCGGTGATGTAGTCGCGGATGACAGCCGGCAGGTCATCGAAAAAATGAGCCGTTTGTTCGCTGTGGTCGCAGCGGGTTTGGCGATAGGTACTAGATGAAACATCATACTGCGCTGTTGGCTGAGCGATATCGACATCGGCTAGCTGTCGAAGGGCTAAGAGCGATGAGGCTTTGATCGGATATCCGGGCCGGGGAAAAACTAGAATATTCACCTGTTTGAAAATTTCTTTGGCCTGATACCACTTGGGCAGCTGATCTAACAGGTCTGCGCCGATTACAAAGCTGAAGTTGGCTTTGGGCCAGATTCTGCGGGCGCGGGCAATAGAATTGATAGAATAGCGATCGCTTAACTGTTGGCTAACGCTGATGTTGTTGATCGTCTCTGAGACAGAGAGCGTATCGGTCAAAAGGCGAAGCATTTGAGCGCGATCGCCAATGGGAGACTGTTCTTCTTTGTAGGGATTGTCAGCAGCCCAGACAACTGTCTGGTCAAAGTGAGCTGACAGCCAAAGTAGAATGCTCTGATGTCCTAGATGGGGCGGATCGGCGCTGGTGCCAAAAAGAGCAATGCGAGGCGATTTCGAGAGGAAGCGCATGAGAGGCGAGTAGGAAGTAACTTCAACTTCGCTCAGCTACCGGAGAAGCCAAGAGAAGTAGACAAATAGGATAATTAGAGGGATCGCTTTTGGGTGGATTGAATCAGACTTTCTAATCCGCTAGAAAGTTCGATTGTTAGCGGCTCAGGGGTTTGTAGGCGGCGAACGGACTCAGGTAGGGCTTGCATAGTTTCGGCGGTGCGCGCTGCAATGTTATCTAGGCTCTCAGATTCCGAGATTCGCATCCCATCGTGCATCACTCTTTTCAAGAGCGGCACTTCACCCTGCTGGGTGCTTTCTATGGCCAAAGCCAGGCGATCGCCGATAATCTGCCCGTCTTGGTACTGGCGGAAAACCTGCTTGCAGCCGGGATAGGTCAGCTTGCCATGAGATTCTTTCATCACAGGGATGCCATCGATCTCAACGAGCTTGTACACGCCGTTAACAGGTGCCCCTGTCACCAGCTTAGTCCCTAGTCCATAGCCGTCAATACAGGCATCTTCAGCGCGCAGCCGTTCGACGGCGTATTCATCGAGATCGCCGCTGGCAAAAATCGGAATATCAGGTAGATGCGATCGCACCTGCTGGCAAACCTGAACCAGATCGCCCGAATCTATTCGCACGCCGTTCAACGACAGCCCATCAGCAACTTTTTGAGCCAATCGCTTGGCAGCGGCCACCGTATCGTAAGTATCTATCAGTAGCGGGGCGGCAGGAAAATAGCGATGAAACGCTTCAAACGCTTCATCTTCGCCGCCTTCTAGCGCCGAAATTGCCATGACTAGCGCATGTGCCATCGTCCCTACAGGTTGGCGGCCTAGCTTCAGCGCGGCTAGGACATTAGAAGTAGCATCTATGCCGCCCGCGATCGCAGCTCTAGCGGCCCAAAGAGAGGCTTGGGGGCTAAAAGCTCGCCGCGTGCCAAATTCGTATAGCTTTGCCTTTGGCCCAGCCGCTTGACGCAGCCTAGCGGCCCGCGTGCCAATCAGCGTCTGATAGTTCAGCGTATTCAATAGATAAGTCTCTGCAATTTGCGCCTGCCAAAGCGGTGCCTCTATCCTCAGCATTGGCTCATTAGCAAAAACCGCCGTGCCTTCCGGCATCGCCCACACTTCGCCTTCAAAGCGGAAATCTTCTAACAGACGCCAAAAGCTATTCGGGGCGTCGTCAAAAAGCGCCGTCTTTTGTAAGTCTAGAATCTGCTTGGGACTAAAGCTTAGATTCTGCAAATAGTCTAGACCCTGCTCTAGACCCATGACAATCAAATAGCCATAGTCGGCTGGTAGCCGGCGCGTAAACAGCTCAAAACTAGCGGGCGTGTTCGCAATCTCTTCGCCCGTATAGCAGGCCGACATCGTTAGCTGGTACAGATCGCTTAGCAGCCCGTACTCGTCTGGAAAAACTGAAAGCTGCGAGGCAGACAGATCGATGGAGTGCGATCGCATTCGCCGCGTATCCAGGTTTGTTTCAGCAGCCAAAGCTGTTCTCAAAGAATTAGCCTGAGAAGCTAGCATCGAAGTCCTATCTTGAGAATCCATTTGTCTTTGTTAACGTGAACGCTAACTACAACGACTTATGGTTATTTTAACCATAAATATTTTGAAAGCGCCACTTATTTTCTACTTAAGTGACGACCTCATCACATTTTTCGGCGCTATGAAGACCCATTTTTCAAAACGGAGCACTATCTTGTCTGTCTTCATTTAGTAAAGAGAACCAAAACACAGCGACCGCGTGGGCTGCGATTAAATTCCTTCAGACGCTAAGAAAAAACTAAAGTATGGTGAAAGGTGGCCTCTGCACTTGCGCCAAGTTTGTATATGAAACCCACCGCCCAAAAAGCGCCTCAGCCAGATCCTCGCCATCCCACTACTCAATCCACCTGGGGTCAATCCACCTGGGGGTCAATCGTTCGCCTTTTACGCTGGGATAAGCCAGAAGGTCGGTTGATTCTGATGATTCCGGCGCTGTGGGCCATCTTTTTAGCGGAGCGGGGGTTGCCAGATCTCCCCTTGATTGGTGTGATTGTGCTAGGGACGCTGGCCACCAGCGCCGGGGGCTGTGTTGTCAATGACCTTTGGGACCGCGATATAGATGGGCAGGTAGAGCGCACCCGTAACCGTCCCCTAGCGGCTAAGGCACTCTCTGTCAAAGTAGGTATCGCGGTTGCTTTTGTCTCTTTTATCTGCGCTTGGGGCCTCTCTTTCTATCTCAATCCACTCAGCTTTTGGCTCTGTGTCGCTGCCCTGCCTGTGATTGTGCTCTACCCCCTGGCCAAACGAGTATTTCCAGTGCCACAGCTCGTGCTCTCAATCGCTTGGGGCTTTGCTGTCTTGATTAGTTGGAGCGCCGTTACCAGTACGCTCGAATTTGCTACCTGGCTGCTGTGGGCTGCTACTGTCTTTTGGACGTTAGGTTTCGACACTATCTACGCTATCCCTGATCGCGAATTCGATCGGCAGCTCGGCATCAACTCCAGCGCCCTATTTTTTGGTTCGCGCGCACCTGAAGCCGTCGGCGGGTTCTACATCGGCACTGCCTTGATGCTCCTCTGGCTCGGCCTTACCATGTCGCTGGGCTTTTTTTACTGGATCGCGATCGCCATCTCCACTTATCTCTGGTATCGCCAATACCGCCAGCTCACCCGCAGCCCCAAGTCTCCAAAAGTTTTTGGCAATCTATTCCGTCAAAACGTTACCATCGGCTTCATCCTGCTAGCAGGCATGGCTTTCTCCGTGCTTTGAATCCACTGCTTTGAATTGATCGCTATTACTCATCCTTAGTTCTCCACTATGTGGTTCCTTTTCGCCTCGCTCACCGCTTTCTTCGAGGCTTGTAAAGATGCCACTGGCAAGCAAAGCCTGAAAACCCTAGACGAGTACTCTGTTCTCTTCAGCTTTATGGCTGTAGGCGTGGTGCTAATGCTACCAATCCTCTGGCTCTCGGGCGGTATTCCAGCCTTACAGCCCAATTTTTGGTGGGCCCTTCTCATTGGCGGTGGCCTCAATATTCTGGCCTTCACTCTCTATGTCCGCGCTATCAAAATCGCCGATCTTTCCCTCACCGTTCCGCTGGTCACGCTTACGCCTCTATTCTTACTGATTACCTCACCGCTGATCGTCAATGAGCAGCCCACCCTAGCCGATGCTATCGGGGTCGTTCTGCTAGTGATCGGCTCCTACGTGCTCAATATCACGCCTGCCCGCCGAAATATCTGGGCACCGCTACTCTCTATGGCCCAAAACCCTGGCAGTCGACTAATGCTCTGCGTTGCGTTCATCTGGAGCATTACCTCGAACTTTGACAAAATTGGCGTTGTCAATTCTTCACCCTTGTTTTGGGCGATGTCTTTGTTCGCAGTGATTGCGGGCGGCATGGTGCCCTTTGTGTTTTGGCGCAGTTCTAGCGCTGGGCTGACGCCCTTACTGTCGCAGTGGCAGCTGTTGGGTGTGACAGGCGGGTTTAATGCGATCGCCATCACTTGCCAAATGCTGGCGCTCACCATAGCGCCAGTAGCCCAAGTTATTGCGGTCAAACGGATGAGCGCGTTACTATCAGTCTTATTCGGTTATTTTATCTTTGGAGAAAAAGGACTCAGGGCTCGCCTTCTAGGTGCCAGCATTATGGTCAGCGGCGTAGTGCTTATGTCCTTAAGATAGGCGGACATGAGAGTGAACTTAGCAATTTGTGACGATATTTGCATTGCATCTGTGATCTATTCTCTGAATTGGATATAAGATGGTGGTGAAGAAATCGATATCGGCTACAGGTTTGCTTTTCTGTTTAAAGGGATCTTCCTCAATTTTTACAGGCTTCCGACCGACTTATCATTCTCAATACCCTGTTTAATTTTTGGAGACTACTTGTATGGGCGTTTATGTAGGAAACCTTTCCTATGATGTCACCCAAGACGACCTTAACTCTGTTTTTGGCGAGTATGGTACTGTCAAGCGTGTAACCCTACCAACAGATCGCGAAACTGGCCGCGTACGAGGTTTTGCCTTTGTAGATCTTGCTTCTGATGAAGAAGAGCAAGCGGCAATCGAGGCTTTGGACGGTGCTGAGTGGATGGGGCGTGACTTGCGCGTGAACAAAGCTAAGCCACGTGAGCCGCGTCGTTAAGAATCTGCATGCTAGAGAATACGTGAGTGACCAAAGAGAAGCCTTGAGCTCTGTTGAGTTCGAGGTTTGTTGTGTTCTTTGGCGCACGCTACCTAGATAGCATTCTGTCTAGGTAAAGTAGCTGTGTCGAAGATAGCAAGCCGATGACAGGCTAGAGATTACAGACCAAAGATTGACTGTGCGAACAAGAATCTTTGCGCCTGCTTACTTACAGCCTACTTACTTACAAAGTATTCAACAACTTTTTCAATTTTCGTTCTTTCACCTATTTTTTGGAGATTAAAGATTATGGGCGTTTATGTAGGGAATCTTTCCTATGATGTCACCCAAGAAGACCTCAACGGCGTTTTCGCTGAGTACGGGACTGTCAAGCGAGTAACCTTGCCGACTGACCGTGAGACTGGGCGCGTTCGCGGATTTGCATTCGTTGACCTCAGCTCTGATTCTGAAGAAGACGCTGCTATCGAAGCGCTAGACGGCGCTGAGTGGATGGGTCGTGATTTGCGTGTCAACAAAGCCAAGCCCCGCGAACCTCGCCGTTAGGTCTTTGCATCAGGCAACTGTTTGATTAATTAGACAGACTCGATCCAAGCCCTGAACTCTTTTGAGTTTGGGGCTTTTTAGTTTAGGGACTGTCGTCGAGTAAAAGGTTTCATGTCGAAAGCTCAAACTGCGTAGATGTATGAGTTATAGCTTTCCGCACTTTGCTTACTACACCACGAAAGGCTACATCCCTTGTTCTACAACGCAAAGTGCCATAGCAAAGTGCGAATGCATCCGCGCTTTGCTATATCTCACATAGCATAAAAATAAGTATCATCTTCATCCATTGGCAGCAGTCTTAGACATTGATTTCGTAAGTCTGGTTCAATGCCTAACGCTTCCATAGGTAAAACGCCAAGTAAAGGAATGTCAATCTCTGTTAACTCTATACAGTCGAACGTACTGCTTCGCCCACTAATTTCTAGATGAGTTTCTCTAAAAATACGAGTTTTGATCAGACCAGCAGAAGTCTTGACAGACGTCTCGCCCTTAACAGCTAAGCCGAGTTTCTCTGCTATGGCAGTAGGTAAACTTAGCGTAGTCGCACCTGTGTCAACTAAAACGTTTTCTAATGTGATGGATCTAACTTCTTCAGATGAGATAAATCCTCTTTCAGCTAGAATTTTGTCTATATTATTTGTTACGGTAACCGTCGCTGTCACTTTTCCCATCTGATTCTTTTCAAAGAATGGTATGTTCAGTTTTCCCGTCTGCATAGCTATATCTGAGTTGCGATAAGGTCATCATAGCGAGAGCATACTGTAAATAACTTTCTGATCTAGAATACTATTCTCTAGATTACTGTTTCAGAGCGAATGATGAGATGTATGGAGCGAATGCTGACAGCAAGCATCCGATGGCAGGGTTTCCACAGATCTGCTTTATCAAAAATACGGTGACGAATCCTAATATCATCATTGGCGACTACACCTACTATGACGATTTAGAAGATTCCGAGAACTTTGAGCGAAATGTTCTTTATCACTTTCCTTTTATTGGTGACAAGCTGATTATTGGCAAGTTCTGTGCGATCGCCCGCCGTCCAAAATTCATCATGAATGGCGCGAATCACCAGCTAGATAGATTCTCAGCCTATCCCTTTTACATTTTTGGCAACGGTTGGGAGAAAGTGACACCGCAAGCCGGAGAGCTACCGTACAAAGGGGACACGGTAGTTGGTAACGACGTATGGATTGGCTGCGAGGCAACCATCATGCCTGGCGTGAAGATTGGTGATGGTGCAATCGTCGCGGCGAAATCTGTTGTTGTGAAAGACGTGGAGCCCTACACGGTTGTGGGGGGTAATCCAGCGAAGTGCCTGCGTCAGCGATTTGACGATCAAACGGTGCGATCGCTGCTACAAATTGCCTGGTGGAATTGGGATATCGAGAAGATCACACGCAATCTAGAAATCATCACTCAGGCTGATATAGAGGCGCTGATAGCTGTGTGAGTAAAGCCGTGATGATGTAACTGGCCTAGCATTGCTTTGGAAACTGTATAGAACTTTGGAAGCTTTATAGATATTTCTGTGCCCAAAGCGCAGCTTGAGTGCGATCACGTAATTCCAACCCACTTAGGATTCGGCTGATATGATTGCGAACCGTTCCCTGACTGAGGTGCAGCGTCTGAGCAATCTCTTTGTTGTTCTTTCCTTTGCCTAGTAGCTGAATGACTTCTCTTTCTCTTTCACTTAATACGTTTTCGATAGCGCGGCGCTGGGTTTCTGTAATTGGATTGAGCTGCGAGAAGACCTTGGGCGCAATCGTAGGGCCGAGCTGGCTACAGCCTTGCGAGACGACTCGAATAGCATCGGTAAGCTGAGGAACGGGCGTGCTTTTGAGCAAGTAGCCAAGTGCGCCAAACTGTAAGGACTGGCAGATATAGTCGTCTTCATCAAAGGTAGAAAGTACCAGGATACGTATCCAAGGGTAGCGCTGATGAATGATGCGCGTGGCCTCGACGCCATTACACAGGGGCATCCGCACGTCCATCAAAATTACGTCCGGTTGATGCTGCCCGGTGAGTGTGATCGCCCGCTGTCCATTTTCTGCTTGGCCGACGATAGTCAAATCTGGCTCCATTGCCAGCAGCTCGGCTAGGCCCTTTCGATACTCAACTTGGTCATCGGCTAATAGTAAGTGAATCATAGCTGAGAAGCTGACCTTGATAGGTTCAGGCAGCTTGTATTTTCTTCGATAAGTGGAACGATGACTCGTAGCTGAGTGCCTTTCCCCGGCTGGCTATGGATGTCCATTTTGCCACCTAATAGCTGCGATCGCTCTCGAATACCCTGCAAACCATAGCCAGACACGCTGCTGCTGCTTTCAAAGCCGCAGCCATCATCTATCAGTATCAGCTCAATCTGGCCATCCGCTGCCGTGATTGATAAACTAGCCTTGGTCGCTTTGGCGTGCTTTTGAATATTTACCAGTCCTTCTTTAGCCATCAGATAGATCTGATAGCTGAGCTGTTGTGGCAGCGGCGGCAGCTGCACCTGTAGGTTGAGCAAGAAAGCAGATCGTATCTGTTCTCCTACCGTATTCAACGCGGATGTCATGTCAAAGCTAGTGTCTCTCATCGTTTGCAAAGACTGTCTGGCTTCGGCCAGGCATTGGGCGGCGAGCTGTTTTGATTTGCCTAGTGCCTTTTGTAGCTTGGGATAGCTGTTTGGCAATTGGCTGTAGCGTTCAGCGAGAGAGAGCTGGATGTCTAGTGTCGTGAGTGAGTGCCCGAGAGAATCGTGAATGTCTCTAGCAATGCGCGATCGCTCTAGCTTTGTCGCTAGTGCCTCTACTTCTAAAGACAGTTGTTCTGCTCTGTGGCGGCTGCGCTGCTCAGCTACGAACACAAACCCTAGCAGAAGTACAAAAAGCGTGAAAACAATCGTACCGACGAAAGAGTTAACCAAAAGCTTCTGAAGATTGAGGTAAGGTTCTAACCCAATCGCTCGGATTCTCTCGATCTGGGTAGGGAGACGCCAGCTACTCTGCAAAAAGTTGAGGCCGACGGCTGTTACCGTTGCAGCAATGGCGTCTCTACGAGACAGTAGCAGGCAGGCTTTGATAATGGCTAAATCGAACAGCGACGAATGGTATACCTGAGCAATATCAACCAGTATTAGTAAGGAGAATCCAGACAGTATATAGAGCCTACGTCGGGTAGGAGAGTGAGAAACAGGTAGCGGTATCAGGCTGAACGCTAGCAGCGCCAATAAACAAAAGCTGACCCTTAGGTAAGCGGATGGCAGATAATCGAGATCGGCTCTAAGCAGATTGCTAACGCCACATTGAAACAATAGACTCCATTCAATCCAGCGTAGAATTTTGCGGATGCTCGGTGAGACGACAAAGCTTGAGGGAGTGAATGTTGAATCCATATAGCGTCACTGGATATAGCGTTACCGAATATAGCGTTGAACCCTGCCTCATTTTGCACTGCGATCGCAAGTTTGATAGCAACTAGGCAAAGATCGTGACAGATGTCATGACGGCAGATGACAAATGCTACTGGCCCAAAGGGAAGCCCTCCTCCTAATCTAGGCATAGCGAATCACGGCCCCTACCAGCAGGCCATACAGACTTTTTATGCAACGCCCTTTCTCTTTACTCATTCGGCTCGGTCTTTCAGCTCTTTCAATCAGCTTGCTGCCGTGGGCTATTCAGCCATCACTGGCTCAGGCAAATCTTGAACTATTTGGCCCCGAAGCATCGTCTACCGAAATACCCACGTCCAACACAGTTCTCGCGTTTCAGCAAAAAGATGAAAGTGTTGACGCTTTTATTGAAGAGATGATAAGAGAGAACCAGATTCCGGGTCTGTCTGTAGCCGTCATCTATGACGAAAAGCTAATCAAAACAAAGGGATATGGCCTGTTAGATCGTGAACGAGAAATTAAGGTGCGTCCTAGCAGTATTTTTCCGATTGCTTCTGTGTCAAAGCCGCTGACAGCAACAGCCGTGATGCTACTAGTTGAATCAGGCCAGCTCGATCTAGATGCGCCGATCAGTACCTACCTTTCAGATCTACCAGAAACCTGGCAGACCATAACGCTACGGCAAATGCTGGCTCACACAGCAGGACTCTCTGAAAAGGTTTACATGCAACGGCCCAGTAGATTGACAACATCCGTCAGTTTCTTAGCTGAAGCGATCCAAGAGCCTTTAGATTTCCAACCCGACGAAGCTTGGATGTATAGCAACACGGGCTATAACCTAGCCGCAACTATCGTTGAAACGGTGAGCGGCCAGTCTTTTGGGGCTTTCATGCAGGCTCGCATTTTTGAACCGTTAGGGATGACTCACACCGATGTGTTGCGAGCCTCCTACGTTTCTAGCAATCTAGCGATTGGCTATGAACCCACTGCCAGAAACCAGAAGCTTGAGGCGATCGATGTCAACTACGCGGCTTTGCATCGGGTGATGCCGATGTTTCAAGGAGCGGGCAGCATCACATCTAATGCGCTCGATATGGCAAATTGGGCGATCGCACTTCAAAAAGGTCAGCTCTTGACGCCTGAGTCGCAGGCACAGATGCAACAGTTCAATACGCTCAGCAGTGGGCGAGTGACTGACTACGGGCTTGGTTGGTTCCTAAAGACCGTCAATGGCCATGACATGATCTTTCACGGCGGCAATTTATGGGGATACGCTAGCAGCATTGTGAGATTTCCAGAAGACAGCCTTTCTGTGATTGTGTTGATGAATAAGGACGGAGCGTTGGCTGATAGTATTGCCCAGCAAATTGCCCGGCAATATCTTCCAGATCTTGTAGAGGATAAAGAGGCGGCGGCTATCCCGGATCTAGACCCGGCGCTCACTGAGCAGATCTTGGCCTTTGTGAACGGCGATGACCAGGCGATCGCCACTACCCCTGAAAGACTCATCGCCCTGCAAACGCTACGCGGTCAGTCCATGCTAAACAGGTTCCGCCAATACACCAGGGCGCACACCATTGAGTCCCTCAGCCTGCTCGAACGCGCAGATCATCCTAACGGCATTCGACAGCGCTATCGGGCGCAGACAGCAGCAGGCGATATTCATTCGATCACCGTTGTTGTAACTGACGAGGGTCTGCTTTCTAGTATTGGCATATTGTCCTAGTCTCCAAGCTACAGTCTCCATACCGTAATCTCGGTGCCATAGTCTCGGTGCCATAGTCTCCGTATTTTCTCTATCCTTAGAAGGTGTCATTCTCACTAGCTTGTTAGCTTATGGACATTATCTGGCTGCTGCTGCGATCTTCTTGGATCAGGGTGACAGTGGCGGTTGTTTCTGGTTTGCTTAGCGGCGTTGGCAGCGCGGCGCTGATCGCTTTGATCAATACGGCCATAGAACAGGGAACACCGCGATCGCTCATCCTTCCCTTTGCCGGTATAGCCTTGCTTGCTCTAGTCACCAGCTCAGTTTCTCAGTTTCTATTAGTCGATCTGGCTCAAGATTCTGTTTATCAGCTACGGATGCAGCTCAGTCGGCGAATTCTCTCTTCGCCCCTACAGCAGCTAGAAAGGCTCGGCCCTAGCAAACTGCTAGCCGTTCTCACTAAAGACGTACAGATCATCTCAAATTCTATCTTTGTCTTACCTTTTCTCTGTATTGATATTGCAGTTATCTGCGGCTGCATCCTGTATCTAGGAACCCTTTCTGGCTGGGGAGTGGCGATTGTAGTCGGCTTTTTTGTAGCCGCGATCACCCTTGTTCAAATCCTGATCGCGGCGGCGTTTCGCTATATGAAACTTGCCCGCGAAGAGATCGATCGCCTGTTCAAAAACTTTCGAGGGATCACGGAAGGAACCAAAGAACTGAAGCTAAACACGCTTAGACAGCAGCGCTTCTTTGAGGAAGATTTGCAGGTGAATGCTGCGATCGTCCGCGACTATACTAAAACTGCTTACAAGCTATCCGCCATATCGACTAGCAGCGGCCAGCTTTTATTCTTCACGCTGATCGGCCTCATGATTTTTTGGGTGCCACAGGTTGTTCCCGCCATCCGCCCGGTTCTACCCGCCTATATTTTGACGCTGACATACGTTGTCAGCTATATAGAAGGACTGCTCCGACGATTGCCTAATTTGCTTGAAGCCAATGTCTCTGTTCGCAAAGTCACCGAAATGGGGCTGACGCTCTCGCAGCAGGCTGAAATTAGCTCTCCTCGTAAGAACAACTCTCTACCGGCATGGCAAAGCCTGACGCTTAAACACGTCGTTCACACTTATCGCGGTGAAACAACTCACGCTGAATTAACAGATAGCACTTTCTCAGTGGGCCCAATCGATCTGACGCTCAAAAGAGGTGAGCTGATATTCATCGTCGGGGGCAACGGCAGCGGTAAATCTACCCTTGCTAAGCTAATTGCAGGACTCTACATCCCTGAATCAGGAAAACTTTTGCTAGATGATGAACCGATTGTAGACAGCAACCGAGAATGGTATCGTCAGCTTTTCTCAGCGGTCTTCTCAGACTATTACTTGTTTGAACGGTTGATCAGCACCGAAGAAATCGCGCTCGAATCAACTGCTCAAATCTATCTAGAGAAGCTACAGCTAGAGAAGAAAGTTTCTATTCAAAATCAGCAGCTTTCAACCACCGCGCTTTCGCAGGGGCAAAGAAAAAGACTTGCTCTGCTAGCCGCTTATCTAGAAGATAGACCGATCTATCTGTTTGACGAATGGGCTGCCGACCAAGATCCTGTCTTTCGAGAGATCTTCTACACCCAGCTATTAGGCGAGCTGAGCACACGAGGAAAAACAATCATTGTCATCAGCCACGACGACCACTACTTCCACATTGCGGATCGCATCATCAAGCTAGACTATGGCCAGATCGAATCGGATGAATCGCATTTCTAACGCACCGCTAACTCGCCTTTGTTTTCTAGTTGTTCGGCTGAATCTGCCGCTGAACCTGCCGCTGGATTTACCTGCGTAGCTCAGCTCTGTCCGCTCTGACAATTTGAGCCACACGCTGAGCGGCGAGCTGTCGAGTATTTTCAACTGGCGTAGTTTTAGCCGCTGTGGTCTTAGCTGCCATAGCTCTGGCTACTGTAGCTCTGGCTACTGTATTTCTGGCGACTGTATTTCTGGCCGCTGTAGTTCTGGCCGAATGGGGGCGCTTGTGGGCAGTCTGCTTCGGTGAGGTTCTAAGAGAGCGTTCTTGAGAGGTTACGCGCTTGGCTGATGGCTTCTCTGCTTCGATAATTTGAGTTAGGCGTTGAACAGCCAGCCGTCTGGTAGTTTCGGTGGGTTTGGTTTCGGCGGGTGCAGTTCGGGTTGATGTCACTTTAGCCGAGATATTTCTAGCTGGCGTAGATCTAGATGCTGTAGTTCTGAACGCTGTAGACTTTGCTGTTGTAGATTTAGACGCTGTAGTTCTGTCTGGGTGGGGGGCCCTAGGAAAAGGCTGTGGAGTAGTCTGATGACGAGAGGATCTAAGAGAGCGTTCTTGAGAGGCCGTACTCGCGACTGGTGGCTTTTCTGTTTTGATGACCTGAGTCAGGCGTTGAACAGCGAGCTGTCTGGTAGTTTCGGCGGGCGTGGTTTCGGTGAGTGCAGTTTTAGCTGCTGCTGTTCTGGCTGAGCGGACAGCGGTAGGAGCAGTCTGTTTCTGAGAGTTTTGATTCTGAGAATTTTGAGACTCTCTTTGGGAGGCTCTGCCTACGACCGAAGAAGTTCTCACCGCTTGCTTTCGCCGATTTAGCCGATCTTCACTGGTCATCGGCTGATGGCGAAATAAAGTGGTGATATTTTCGTCCACTACCCGATTGATAAAGGAGCCTAGGAGGTTGCTAACCGTCGAAGCGCCTAGATGAAAGGCAGATCCTGATTTCTTTGAGCCTGACTTCTTTGAGCCTGACTTCTTTGAGCCTGTAGCGGAGTGCCTATCATCAGTGACCCGTGTATTTACCTTATGCATAGCTACACTCTTCCTGGGGTACTCTTCACCGCGATCGCAACACTGACAAGCATCGCTCTAATAATCATGGGAGTTTGACTATTAGAGTTCGATTATTGAAGTTCTAAGTGTTCATACTATACTGACTCAGTACTTTCCGTATATACCTTAGTGATAAATACTACGTAAAGACTCAGCGTTATTACTGCGAAGTGCGTAGACGACAGAGAACTACGCCGCCAAGCGACGCGAGTTCCTACCGTTCTAGAAATTCTATGGCTTGGCTGATTTTATGACTTGGCTTCGGACATAGCGCCACGGGCCATTGATGCGATCGCCTGATCGGTCGCCTTGGGCAGTTGGTAATACTTGCCTCCGGCTGTTTTCGCTAATTCCTTACCAAAGCCAGTAGACACAAACTTCCGTTCCGTATCAATCACCAGCATTTGGTAGCCCGCTGTGCGAATGCTTCCAGCAATTTCTAGCAGCTCTGCTTTGAGATCAGGTTTCTCTTCGGTTTCATCTGGCTCATCGCCCAAAGATCTAGCTAGCGGCACATTCCCACGACCGTCCGTAATCGCCACAACCACCACGCTACCGACATCACCAGACTTTTGAGCGTTCATCCCTACTCGCACCGCCTGCATCAGCCCATGTGCCAGCGGCGAGCCACCACCACAGGCCATCGTCTCTAATCTGCGCTTAGCCGCTGTAATCGATCGCGTGGGGGGCAGCAGCACATCCGCCTGCTCGCCTCTAAATGGAATTAGCGCCACCTGATCGCGGTTCTGATACGCATCAGTGAGCAAACTGAGCACCGCACCTTTGGCATTCTGCATCCTGTTCAGTGCCATTGAACCCGATGCATCTACAACAAAGATGATCAGAGAACCCGCTTTTCTAGCTAGCCTTTTGGCACGAATGTCTGCTTGTTCTACCACTACCTTTCGATCGGGCTGACGTTCGCGGCGAGCTTTTTGATAGGGCGCAGCGGCACGAAGGGTAGCATCGACCGCAATCCGGCGAGCCTGACCGGACGGAATAAAGGGCTTGATATATCGCCCTCTTTCGTCAGAGAAAATAACGCTATTC
>NZ_JADEXO010000176.1 GCF_015207105.1 cf. Phormidesmis sp. LEGE 11477 | reverse complement strand
CGTTTGAGCCGACTCAGTCAGAAGAGACGTATTCGATGGTAACGGCGAACCGATTCTGGTCGCAGATCTTCGGTATTGCGTTCAGCAACAAGCGCTGGCTGCACTTCTTCATGCTGTTCGTTCCAGTGACGGGGCTATGGATGAGTTCGATTGGTATTGTCGGTCTAGCGTTGAACTTGCGAGCGTATGACTTCGTATCGCAGGAGATTCGGGCAGCCGAAGACCCAGAGTTTGAGACGTTCTACACGAAGAACATCTTGTTGAATGAAGGTATTCGTGCGTGGCTAAGTCCTCAGGACCAGCCGCATGAGAAATTTGTATTCCCTGAGGAAGTCCTTCCTCGTGGTAACGCACTGTAAGTCTTAGTTTTGACTGATTAGTCTTGACTAACTAGTTACAGCGTTTCTTTTAAGCCCCTAGCTCGATGTAGAGCTAGGGGCTTTCGTCACATTTGGCTCAGGTCTGAAGCCAGCTTGGCTGCGCCAGCTATAAGCAAATTCGTGTTGCAAATTCGTGTCGCTTTCCGCATTTGTACATAGCAGGTCTGCCAAATGAACTAGGCAAACTTGATATGTCGTTGAACATTGACGGGTGTAGACACAGCTTTGAGTATTCTTTTTGTCGATCAAAATTCGGTAGGTGGTGACGGTAGTGCTTGGAACCTGGCCTACCAGTCTCTTAGTTCGGCGCTAGAGAGTGTCCAAACGGGTGATCAAATCTGGATCGCGCAAGGCGTTTATCTACCCGGCTCTAGCCGCAGC
This sequence comes from cf. Phormidesmis sp. LEGE 11477, assembly GCF_015207105.1. Classification (GTDB taxonomy): domain Bacteria; phylum Cyanobacteriota; class Cyanobacteriia; order Phormidesmidales; family Phormidesmidaceae; genus Phormidesmis. Next base: position 8,225 of record NZ_JADEXO010000176.1, on the reverse strand, counting down.
GATGCTTTTGAGATCAAGGCGGGCGTTAGCATCTATGGCGGATTCGACGGGACAGAAGTCAACTTATCAGAACGGGACTGGCAGCAGCATCTCACTATTTTGAGTGGCGATATTGGCACTGCAGGAGAAGATAGCGACAACAGCTATCACGTAGTTGTGAGTGATACCAATGAAACTGCCATGCTAAATGGCGTCATCGTAGAAGGCGGCAATACCGATGGCGCGACTGGAAACGACGATGGTGGCGGCATCTATAACCGGCAGTCTTTGACGATTGAGAACGTTATTGTTCGAGACAACCAGTCCGCTGATGATGGGGGTGGCATTCGTAATGATGGCGATCTGCTGATTGTTAATAGTGCGATCGCCAACAACTCAGCCATAGAAGGCAGTAGCCAATTCAGCGGTGGCGGCGGCTTAATCAACACCATCGGAGCCTCAGCGACTATTCTCAATAGCACTTTCAGCGGTAATGAGGCGCTCAACGGCGGCGCTATCCGCAATGACGGGACGCTATCACTAGTCAATACGACCATCAGCGGTAACACTGGAACGCAGAGCAGCGGCGGGATTCTAAACACGATCTCGCTCGACCTAATGACGCCAGCGATCGCCTCCTTAGTCGGCGTGACGGTGACCCAAAACTCAGCGCCGAGTAGTGCAGGCATCTCGAACGTTGGCTCTATCACCGTAGCTAACAGCATTATTGCTGGCAATCAAAACGATGCAGACTTTACTGATGTCTCGTTCGGTAGCAGCAGCAACGGGAATAACATAATTGGGAACGGTGATGCCGTCGCCGGATTTACTAATGACTTCAAAAACGATCAAGTAGGGACAAGTGCCCTTCCCGTTAATCCGCTTCTCGGCGAATTACAAAACAACGGCGGATTCACACAGACGCATTTGCCCGGCGAGAACAGCCCGGCAATTGATAGCGGTAACAACAACTTGCTACCAGTCGATAGCGAGGACTCGGATAGCGATAACAATCGTGACGAAACGCTGCCAATCGATCAACGCGGCGTCGGATTCGATCGTATCTTCAATAACACGGTAGATATTGGCGCAGTAGAAGTCGGTGAAGAGGTCGTGAATGAGCCGCCTAGTGCGATCGCCGTCCAACCGATTGTTGTTTCTCTACCCGAAAACGCAGATACCAGCAGCGCCATCAAACTTGCTGAAATCACTGTTACCGATCCTGATGAAGTCGGTATCAACCAATTGAGCCTCGCCGATCTTCAATCAGGCGATTCAGACATCTTTGAAATCATAGACAGCCAGCTATTTCTCAGAGCCAATACGCTGCTCGATTTTGAAACCCAAAGCTTTTACACCATCACCTTGCAGGTGGACGATGAAACAGTCGGCAATACGCCTGACGCCTCTATCGACTTCGATTTTCTAGTCACCGATGTCAATGATAACGAAATTGGTGTGCTCGAACCTATTAGCAATCAACTGCTCAACGCCTCAATCAGCTCGGGAATGGAGGGCCAGCTAGACATTTCCGTAAGCGAGACCAACACGCAGCAGCTCAGTGAAGTCGTGGTTGCGATCGCTGACGAGGCGGGCCAGGTGAATGGCATTTTACCTGGTGAGACGGGTTACCTAGACGCGCTAGTTTCTGAGAGTCTGAGCATTTTTTCTACGCTAGAACCCGGAACATTTGAAGGGCTAGAGTTTGCCAGGCAGATTGCTCTAGAGGGCAATAACTTCTTGCAATTTGGCATTATCACAAGCGGCACCTTAGACAGCGTACGCCAGGGCGGAGCGGGTACTTTCCAGATTGGGCCATCCATATCAGAAATGCTTGGGGGCATCAATAGCGGGATTCTGCGCGCTGAAGCCCTGGGCGGTGCCAAAGTAAAATTAGGATTCGATCTAGGCGGTGGTGCGGGCTTTGGCGATCTGATATTGACGGCTCAGTTACAGGCTGCCGACGAACTCTTAGGTGCAGGATTGCAAGGTGGCCTAGAATCCGAGCTAATCGATCTAAGGTCGGTATCGGGCATGGTGACTGCCGATATTATGGTCTACCGTGAAGCGGCGTTTGATAATGTCGTTGGCTTCTTTACGGTAGAAAACGCTGAAGGGCAGGTGCGAGACCAAGGTGGAAACTTGCTCAGCGTCGGCGAAGCGGGCTATGTCACCGCAGCGATCCAAAAGCGAGTAACGCCCGATCTGACCGGAGAAAATGGCAGTGTGAAGACCTATAGCACTCAGATAGCGGGCGGCCAGCTACTGTCCAGCTTTATAGTCAGCAATGGTGCGATCGCCGATCTACTCGACAGCGGCATGACGAACGATCCAGATATTTACTTCACCCATATAGGTGCAAATAGTGATGGCGCTGATCACGTGCGCCTGCTAGGTAACAACACCTTTGGATTTGAAGATCTGTCCGGTGGCGGCGACCAAGACTTTGACGACCTTGTGATCAAAGCGAGCTTTAGTCCCGTTCGTTTGTAGAGTGAGCACCAGTAGTGTTACCTACAGTATTCTTACATTGTTCTTTTGATCAAGGATTTTGAACTTCTTAGAGGCGTTGGCTCCTAATTGCTGACTCCTAATTGCCCCTAAAGAGAATAGGCGATCTCTTCTAAAGAGAAGGGAAACCTGTAGCTATGGCACCCGTTACTTTACTGCCATTATCCGACAACTGCATCCGACGCCGTCTATACTTTCATATTTGACCCAATCTTTTTTACCCCATGACTAACAACATCTCGGAGTCAAGTCAAACAGGAATATCCCGGCTATCTGCGGCAATTTATAAGGCACAGGCTGCTACAAATAAAAAGACAATCGCAGCTCAGAGCACATTTATAAAGATCACCAACCAGATCCGGCGATCGCTTGACTTTTCAGTGATTTGTCAGACGGTTACAACAGAAATGCGTCATATTTTGAACGCTGATAGGGTTGCTATCTACCAGTTCAATTCGGACTGGAGTGGCCGTTTCACTTTTGAGACAGCAGGCCCAGAGTGGGTATCTTTAGTTGAGGCGCAACAAGATAACGACCTAATATCTAAAAATGTCAGCAACTGTAGCGTCAGCTTACTAAACGCTTACGCTACAGCCGATACACATTTGCAGGCTACCTATGGCGGTGCTTTCGTTCAAGGAGAAGTATTCCGAATCTGCGAAGACATTTACGCTGCTGATTTTAGCGATTGCTACATAGAAGTATTAGAGAGCTATCAAGCTCGTTCCTATGCCATTATTGCTATCTACCTAGATAAACAGCTTTGGGGACTTTTAGCGGCTTATCAGAATTCTGAGCCTAGACAATGGAAAAATGAGGAAGTGCAGCTTTTAGTTCAAGTTGCTGAACAGCTCGGCATTGCATTGAAGCAGGCAGAATACGTACGCACTATTCATCAGCAAACGACCGAACTCAACGAGACAATACATCAGTTGAAACAGTCTCAGGCTCAGCTTGTTCACAGTGAGAAGATGGCTAGCCTGGGCCAACTGGTTGCCGGGATTGCCCACGAGATCAACAATCCAACCAACTTTATACATGCCAATTTATCTCATATCGAAAACTACGTCAGCAGCATACTCGCACTAGTGCAAGCGACTCCGAATATATCTAACAGTGGTATTGTTCCATCTCCTGAAAACGAGATTGATTTTATTATTGAAGACTTGCCCAAAATAGTGACCTCTATGCGTGTAGGCTCTACTCGCATCCGTAACATTGTAAACTCTCTTCGTAACTTTTCTCGTTTAGATGAATCGGGTACTAAGCGAGTTGATATCCATAAGGGGATTGAAAGCACACTTGTTGTACTTAGCTACCAGCTATCAGCCAGCAATGAACATCCTAGAATAGAAGTCATTAAGGACTACGGTGATATTCCCTCTATAGAGTGCGACCCTGCTCAGATTAATCAAGTCATCTTAACCATTCTGACTAACGCTATCTATAGTATGAAAATTGCTTGCCAGGCGGGCAAGATGGGCACTCACAGTTCATGCGAGTTACCTCAGCTACAAATCAGTACTCGAACGAATGATCTAAACCAAGCAGTCATTCGTATTCAAGACAATGGTGTAGGCATAGAAGAAAAGCACCAATCCAAAGTGTTTGATTACTTTTTTACGACTAAGCCTGTGGGTGACGGCTCAGGCTTAGGGCTAGCGATCGCGCGGCAGATTGTTGAAGATAATCACCAAGGAACGCTCAGACTAGACGAAGACATAGCGCAAGGCGCAGCATTCGTCATAACTCTGCCGATTAGTCGTAATCTCTAGCCCAAACGTGTCTAGCCCAAATTGCCGGAAGTCACAACCAACGCTAGGCTGCTGATTAACTCCTTAGCTTTTCTGTATTTTCAAAGAGGCTTTTGACAAAGGCGTCGAGCCGTTGCGACAGTTTTTCGTCCTTGAAATTGCCCTCAGAGTCGAAGGCATTCCATGCTTGCCCAACGGCGACTTGTTCAGGAATAACCCAGGCATGCACCCATCGCATGATCACCCGCAGGTCATTAAGCGCATTGCTGTTTGACTGGCCACCAAGTACGCTGATCATGCCAGTGACTTTGCCGTCTAGATGATCGAAGCTCATTAGATCTAGGACGTTCTTGATCACGCCACTGACGCTGCCATGATATTCAGGCGTGGCGATCACGAGGGCGTCTGATTCGGTGACGTGCGATCGCATCACCTCAACATCTGGGTAATCAGGATAGTCGCTACCGCCGTCGCAAAAGGGTAGAGCCATCTGCTTAAGATCCAAAACTTTCACCTCAGCGCCTCGCGATCGCAGCCGCTCAGCCGCTAGCTCCAGCGCCTGCATACTGTACGAATCTTCTCTGAGGCTACCGCCTATACAAACTACCTTCACAGTTCAACTCATCCTTCATTTCGACGTACATATAGACAAATAGCAGCTTCAGCTACAGCAGCAGCTTTTTAAGCAAACTTCTTGCAAAAGTCAGCTTTAAGTCTGACCCACTCTACTGCGAACCAGCCGACAGACTTGCTTTTTAGACGTCCACAAGATAGCACCGACCACCGCTAGAAGTACACCTGTCAACCCGTAAGTTGCGGTTAAACCAACAGCATTGCTCATGGGTGCAGAGACAATTGGCGATAAAAATTGGCCGAGGAACATAAAGGTTGTGAGTCCGCCTAAAGCTCTACCCCTGAGCGCATCGGGCACTTCGTTAGACGCCCAGACGTTGAGATTTGGCATAATCAGACCTAATCCAATTCCGATAGGGATTAGCACCAGCAGCATCAGCGAATAGCTGCTGACTAATCCGATGCCGATATAGCCAATGCCCATTAGTCCAAAGGCGATCGCCAGAATACTAATGAAGCTAAATTGCTGTTTGAATTTGCCATAGCTCATTGAGGCGAAGGCGCTGAAAAGGGTGGAAAGTGCGATCGCCAATCCGGTCTGAGTAGCACTCGCCCCTGTCAACTGCTCTAGATAAAACGGCATCTGTACTGGAATCAGGTAGAAAGCTAGCATCTGTAGCAAAGTCGCACCGTAGATCAAGATCAGCAGCTTTACTGGAAACGATGCGTTAGTGGATGATTCCGAAGTATCTGCTGGCTCAGCAGGGGTGCGATCTGGCTCATACAGCGCCGAGAGTATAGTCGGCACTAGCAGCCAAGAGAGCAGATAGATCAGGAATGGAAAGCGCCAGCTAAGATCGGCAATGAATCCGCCAACCGAAAGAAACAGAACACCGCCGAATCCCATAAAAGCCGCCTGCAAGCCCATGAAATTGGCCCTATCATCGCCTCGATAATAGTCAGCGATTAGTGTCGTCGCGCTGACCATCACCCCTGCTACTGCGATCCCTAGAAACGCTCTGCCAGCTAGAATTGCAAATACAGAATTGAGCCAGACGCCGGAGCTACCTGCTAGCCCATACAGAATTGCCGAGCCCAGCAGCAGTGGCTTTCGCCCTACCTTGTCTACCATTTGCCCAGCAATTGGCGAGCCCACCACAATGAACAGCGCCGGGACTGTCAGCACCAGCTTCACCCAAAAGTCAGCATTGTCGACGCCCGAGAAATGCGCCTGCATCGCTGGCAAGGAAGGTGCAATCGTTGCGCCGGACATCACCGTTAGCGTACTGGCTAGCAACAGAGTCGCTTTTATTAGCCACGAATCTGATCTGTTGTCTTGATGCTCCCTAGATTTACTGGAGACGGATTCTGTCATGAGCTGCGAATTGAAAGGAGCAGGAGAGAGACGTTCTGTTGATACCTCCGTTTACTTATATCGGTAGTCACAACCCTCAAACTCTCTCTAATGGTATATACATTGAATGGATAGATTAGTTTGGTCAGTTGAACAAGAAAAGAGCAGCCACTGATAACCAATAGCTGCTCAATCAATTCGCATATTCAATCTGTTTGTTCAACTGACCTATCTGTTCAAAAGACCTGTCTGTTCAAAAGACTTGTCTGTTCAAAAGGCGGAATAGAGTCTAATTGCTAGACTTAGCCTTCAGGGGCTAGCTCAGTGCTACCGCGACGCTGGCCGCCAGTCAAACTATTGAACAGCATGACGCCGACTGCTTTGATCAAGTTACCTTCTAGCTCTTGGAACAGAGCCATGTTGATGCCAAAGGCATCATTTGCTTCTTCTACAATCGCATCGGCCATAGCATCGTCTACAGGCGCTTCACTCAAAGAGGCCCGGTAGTTTTGCTTAAAGGCTTTTTCGTCTTCGATCGTCGGGAATTCGTAGAAAGAAACGCCATCGCTGCCAGACAGGTTCATTGCCCGCTGAGAGATAGTTTTCAAAATCTGCCCACCAGACAGATCGCCTAGATAGCGCGTATAGGAGTGGCCTACTAAAAGCTCTGGCTGAGTCGCAGAAATCTCTCGAATGCGCTCAACATAGCGCTTGCCAGCCTTGGTTAGCTGAATCTCATCGCGCCAGTTGGGGCCGTAGTAGAAAGCCAAATCTTCTTCTAAACTCTGCTTGCGGTTAAGTTCTGGAAAATAAATTTTAGAAACAACGGGATGATCTTTGTGCTTCTCTAGTTCTTCTTCCATCGCGCAGTAGATGAAGTAGAAGTTGCCTACTAGCTTGCGGTAAGACTTTTTCTCTACCACACCACGCAAAAAGCATCGAACAAACCCGACGTTCTCGGCCATAGTGTGAGCTTTTTTAGTGCCCTCACGGAGCTGGGTCGCTAAATTGTTGCTCATGTTTAAAGGTACTTAGTATGTTTCCTAAGTTTAAAGCTTAGAGGGGTGCTCTATCTAAGGAAAGATTTCGCAACATTTTGTCATGAGTGTAAGCATTATTACAGTCTTACTGCCAGAAGAGGATGAGGCAAGGTCACATCTCTGTCGAGATGAAGGCGATGCAGCTCCTCTTGGGGTTGAGGGCTGAAGGGAGCTTGTAAACTTAACTGTAGTCGGCTTGCGAATGCAAAAGTAAATGGAGCCTGCGGTGATGGTGATACGACAGCCTAAATACAGTAAAGAAGAGTTTGCGCGGCGGGGCGATGAGATCTATGAGTCGCGGGTTCGACCTCAGATTGATGCTGGCGATGCAACTCAAGGTGGATCGAATGATCGCAGAATTGTGGCTATAGATATTGAGAGTGAGGATTTTGAGATTGATGAAAATGAGATAGCGGCTTGCGATCGCCTAGAATCTCGTCGCCCTAACGCGCAGATCTGGATTGTACGTATTGGTTCTCGCTATGTTCGCCGATAATTATCGAAGCAGGCGGACAGGTAAAACTTCAAAGTGCGTCTGATAATACGCTATGAAAATTCACGATGGGTCTTATCAAAATTTGTCAGGATGAGGGCGGTTCTGCTGCTTTTTCCTTCGTATGAGCATTGATAACGATTTGCAGCCGATTGCTTCGATTACGGAAGGCGATCGCGCGCTTGACCTTTTCACTGATCGCTATAGCTTTACTCGTTTGCTGGCTGAACGGCTGAACGATCCGCCGAGGAAGGAGATTCTGTTCTTTCATGGGGCGGGGGGAAATGGCAAGTCGCTGCTGCTGAAGTATCTGCGGACGAAGGTGTGTAAGGGGCTGACGGCGGAGCAGTGGCAGCGGGCGAAGGGGAAAGAGGATGATGAGCTGGCGAAGGCGATAGAAGAGTTGCCAGCGACGGCGTGTTTGCCAGTGCCGACGGCGCTGTTGGATTTTGCGCCAGGGGCGAATCGGCGAGATAGCGATCCTTTTTATGGGCTGGTGAGGATTCGGGAGGAGCTGGCGG
>NZ_JADEXO010000267.1 GCF_015207105.1 cf. Phormidesmis sp. LEGE 11477 | reverse complement strand
CTCAAGCGCCCTGAGGTTTTCATGCTGGCGCCGAAAATGCGGCCAAGGGACGGCATGGCATTTATCGATATTCCGCATATTCATTTGGACCCAGACAAACCTGAATTGTCATCCATGTGTCTGTATGATCCTGACGGCGGCGAGTGGAATGACACCATTTTCCTTGCGGACACCGTCATTCCCTGGGCCGCCGAGTGGTTGATGCATTACGAGCATTGGCACCTTTTTGGCGAATGGATCGGCAGCGGGGTAGGACCGGAGACTATCCGAGAGATGCTTGATGCTACGATAGCGGCAAAGTAGATGAAGGGTTTGTTTTTCTCGATTGTTGATAAAGCCAGCGGTTTCTTTGCCGATTATTTTGGTGCCGGTTCGATCTTATCTCGTTGCGGATTAGCCATCTGTGTTGCGGCTTTATCTACGCCAATACTAGAGTTGTTTCTAAGCACCGTTATTGATTTTGAGCTGCCTCCTTACTTTAGAGAGGTAGCTTTTTTAGTCGGCGTGTTGATGATTATTGTTGGCGTATTGTGGCGCAGGGAAGCCGAAATACGTGACATCAAGATCGCAGTTGAAGTTAAAGGGCTGCGTATGGCGAGTTGGACCGATCTGCGATCGTTTTTTCCAAAAAGCCAACAGTCTCGCATTGCTCAGATCACGATTGATTTGACCGATAAAATAGAGGACGGCGAAGTTCTAAACTTCGCATTCCTACAAAAGTCTGTCAGAGAATTTCGTGCGAATTTGAACAGCCGAAAACAGCAGTATGACGACAACGATATCAAGATCTATTTTGGCGGGCTAGCGCCGGTACCTGTATTGTTCGCATTCGGCATACAGCTTGACGACGACGGTGGAACAACGGTCCTAGATTGGGACCGGATACGCGAAAAGTGGATAATGCCCAATGCCGCATCCGACAGTCCAGATTTGTATTTCAGCGAAGTGCCGAACACACTTCCTGATGAAATACTGATTGCCTGTTCTATCTCTTACGCCGTTGACAAAGCGGCGATTGAGGAGCGGTTTGCTGGCTTGCCGGTCCTTGAAATTGTTGCAAGTGAATTTGGATGTCACCCAGAACGTTCTTTGGAGTTCCACCAGAGGGTTTGCGATGAATTTACTTCGTACATGCGTCGTATCCATGCCGCTGGGGTGAAACGTATCCACATGGTTCTTGCCGCGCCCTCCAGCGTCTGCATCAACTTGGGAAGAGTCTACGACAAGCGGCTATTTCCACCCATTTGGATATACCAGTACGAAAGGGACGCCGAAAAAGGCAGATACAATTGGCGTGCGAATATGCCGGTTGCCAAGACTGAGTTCTTTATCGAGGAAACCTAACTACGTCCCCTCCAACCGCCTAATTTCATCCCGCAGCCTCGCCGCCTCTTCAAATTCCAGATTGCTCGCGGCTTCGCGCATCTGTTTCTCCAGATCGGCGACGACGGCTCGGAGATTATTCGGTTCGAAGGCCACCTGATTTTCAGCGACTTTCGTCT
>NZ_JADEXO010000030.1 GCF_015207105.1 cf. Phormidesmis sp. LEGE 11477 | reverse complement strand
ACATGTAGCCTACGTTCGATTAGAGTTTGGGTACGGCAAAGAGAAAGAACCAACATAGGAAGGTAGCAAATGCTGGCTGCTATTGGGTTTTACGAGTTTCAGAAAACTTAAAATAACGTCATAAAACTTTATTATTTATCGGGGGTAGCGTATACTACCGTTGAACGGAAATTCTGAAAAGCGGTGTCAAGGAGCAATTGTATGGTGTCGGCGGCAGTAGAGCCCCTAGCGGTACCGGTAGCGGTTACCCGACGTGTCCCTAAGCGGTTTCTAGATGCCGATGGCGGTGTGAGCCCTAATCTTCTCATCTTTTGTGGGGCCGTTTCTCTAGTTATTTTTTCAACAGCAGGATATTTTTCCTGGCAATGGCCTCACTGGTGTTGTTTTATACTCAACACTCTGGCTTTGCACTTAGTAGGTACAGTTATTCACGACGCATCTCATAATTCAGCTCACAAGAATCCAAAAGTCAATGCGGCGCTTGGTCACGGGAGTGCGTTGATGCTGGGATTTACGTTTCCGGTATTTATGCGGGTACATCTGCAACACCATGCCCACGTAAACGATCCAAAAAACGACCCAGATCATTTTGTTTCTACTGGCGGCCCGCTCTGGTTAATTGCGGCCCGTTTCTTTTACCACGAGATTTATTTTTTTCAGCGTCGGCTCTGGAAGAACAACGAGCTAACAGAGTGGCTTCTAAGTAGGCTGACGGTTGGTCTGTTTATCTATACGGCCTACCGCTTTGGCTTTATTGAGTACTTGCTCAACTATTGGTTTGCCCCGGCGCTTGTGGTCGGATTAGCGCTGGGTTTGTTCTTTGATTATCTGCCTCATCGCCCCTTCAAAGAGCAGCATCGCTGGCGCAATGCCCGCGTGTATCCCAGCAAAATTTTGAATCTGTTGATTATGGGCCAGAACTATCACTTGATTCATCATCTGTGGCCTTCTATCCCCTGGTACAAATACAAGCCAGCCTATGAGGTGATGAAGCCACTGCTAGACGAAAAGGGATCGCCTCAGTCGCTAGGTCTACTAAAGACGAAAGATTTCTTAGGCTTTTTGTATGATCTGTTTTTGGGTATTCGCTTCCATCCAAAAGCGGAGAAAGAAGATTAGCGAATAGCGCATCTTCGCTTATATATCGAATACCCCAGTTGCCCGATCCGCGACAACTGGGGTATCGAAAATGCTCCTAGGCTTACGCGCCCATATCGATAACGCAGTAGCGCAAAAGAGTGATTTGCTGGTTGAAATCAAGCGCGGTGATCTGGTTGAACACTTGTGAAGCTGCCCCAGACATCTCGTAGTCATCAGGGACAGGAATGACATCTCCAGCAGCCATGCCTTCTGATAGCTGGTACCAAAACACTAGCTTATTGTCCCCTTCAAAAGCGCTGTAAGCTTCTGTATGTTCAGTCTTTTTGTTCTCAACTAGATCGCGCATGAAGGCCATCTGGTCAGCTTCTTCCATCCCTTTAACTGTGTTGAAGAGATCTTCTGTAAATTGAGGGCCAGCCGCTCTAGGCGCAGCAGGAGTGATAGAGCCGCCCATATTGTCATAGACCACCCAGAGCAGACCTAGTTTTTCGTCTGTGGTTAGCGCTTTGAAAGCAGAGAGCTCTTGCGAGATATCGCTAGGCGCTTCTGAAGTACTAGATGATGCAGAACCAGTAACCATATTGAATATTCCTTTGATGCTTTTGTAGGATGACAAAGCAGATCGTAAAGGTCTAAACGATCTGTCTTGAATACCCTCAAGAGAGACTTTGTTCTATCGGCTCTCCTTCAAAAGTACGATGTGGTTGGGTTTGATAAACCTTGCGAGAGACCGCCGATCGGCTTTGCCCGTTGTAAAAGTGGCTTCAGAAACAGCCTTGAAGCTGCACAGCTACTTCTTTTCTTCCTAATCGGCGGCTAGGCACAGATCAGGTCTTAGCTTCTGGGCTCCGCGCAGGTAAATATGACTGACGTCAGTGTGGTGAATCGGTAGATAGATATGCAGCATGAATCGGATGCATTTTGGGAGGCTGCCCTCAACGTGCATCTGCTGAACGTCGAGTAAGGGAACGCTGTCCCAGGTAGGGCGTTTGCGGGCGATCGCAGCTGGAAACACTGCATCCAAATCCCTAGTCACAGAGAACGTCACACTGACGATCTTGCTGGTATCGAGCGGATTGCGCGACTCTAAGGCATCGAGCAGCTCATTCACTGCGATCGCCATCGCCTCTGTAGAGTTTTCTGGAACGGTGGTTGCCCCCCGAATGGCGTGTATCTGCCAGTCCACAGCGATACCTTCCTTTCTGTTACCTTGTCGTCTACCTATCGTCCCCATTTAACCATTAGTGGCGTCCCTAATAGTGGCTAGCAGTTAGTAGCTAGCAGTTAATAGCCAGTAGTATCCTCAGCGATTCCTTCAACCTACCTAGAAAGCGGTCCTCGAAGGGTAGCAGGCTGATACATCCATAGCGGGATGCCGCTGGTTTCTAGCTCAAATTCTATGCGAGCCATAGTCGTCGGCATGGCTTCTAGCAAGAGACCTCGAAGGGCATTGTTCCCTGGGAGAACCCGACTTAAGAGCGGTTTTTTCTCTTCAAAAGTGAAGCATTCAGCCTTCTCTGGATCGAGGCCGCTCAGCTCTGCGGCCCACCGTCTGGCATCTTCTTCTGAGCCCAAGCGATCGACCATACCTAGCGCTAGCGCCTGCTCACCGGTAAAGACCCGACCGTCTGCAAACTCGCGTACTTTCTCTTCGGGCAAGTTGCGGCCTTCGGCGACTGTCCGAACAAACTGCCCGTAGCTCACGTCGATCAACTCTTGCAAAATTGTTTCTTCTTCAGAGGTCAAAGGCCGGTCAAAAGCCAGAATATCCTTGTAAGGGCCCGATTTGACGACCTGAAAAGAGACGCCCACTTTGTCTAGTAGCTTCTCTATATTATTACCGCGCAAAATCACGCCGATAGAACCGGTAATACAGCCTGCATTCGCCACGATGTGGTGAGCGCCAACACCGATATAAACCCCGCCTGACGCAGAAATATTTCCATAGCTAGCGACGATTTTGACGTCTTCTCGCAGCTTTCTAAGGGCGCTATAGATCTCTTGTGAATCCCCCACGGTGCCGCCTGGGCTGTCGATCCGCAAAAGCAAGGCTGGAAATTTCTTTTCTTCAACTTCTTTGAGCGCTTCGAGCACCCGCTTACGGGTGGAGCCAGCGATCGCACCAGAAATCTCAATTCGAGCAATTTGTTTACGGTAGCGACGCTTAAAAGGCCAAATCATGAGATATCTAGGTGCGCTGGGCTTAACATTACTTTAAGCTAAGTATACGCCTTGCCTCACTCTTATAACTCTTCTAAAGAATGGATGCTCCTCAGACTAAAGACGCCGCTCAGTCGCCTATTACGGAGACCCCATCTGAGGAAGCTAGCGTAGTCACTAATGAAGTGGCCGGTGAAGTGGCCAGTGAAGTGGCCAGTGAAGTGGCCGATACCGATAGTGTGGCCAAACAGCCGCTACGCCTTCCCCCTATTCTCCAGCCAGCCGCTGGCCTAGTCACCAACCCGTTGGTGCTGGTTTCTCCCTTTTTCTTGTGGGGAACTGCAATGGTGGCGATGAAGGGCGTGATGACTGAGACCAGCCCGCTATTTCTGGCGAGTATGCGGCTGCTGCCAGCAGGTATTCTAGTGGTTTTGGCGTCGGTAGCACTCGGTAGAGAGCAGCCAAAAGGCTGGTCTGCCTGGCTTTGGATTGGCCTGTTTGCGCTAATCGATGGCACGCTGTTTCAGGGTTTTTTGGCGAAGGGGCTAGAACGCACCGGGGCCGGATTAGGCTCTGTGATGATCGACTCGCAGCCACTGGCAGTGGCGATCATGGCTAGATTCTTGTTTAAGGAGTGGATTGGGACGCTGGGCTGGTTGGGCTTAAGTATTGGCCTGCTTGGCATCAGCTTTATCGGACTGCCAGATGAGTGGATTTTTTCACTGTTTCAAGGACAGTGGTTTAACGTGAGTATCGCCCTAGAACAAGAAATGTGGACGGTGCTTTTTCAGCAGGGCGAGTGGCTGATGCTGATGGCAGCGCTGTCGATGGCAGTCGGGACGATTTTAATTGGGTTTGTGGCCAAGGTTGCTGATCCGGTGGCGGCAACCGGCTGGCACATGATTTTGGGTGGAATGCCGCTGGCGATTACTTCAGCGCTGGGTGAGCCGACTGCCTGGCAGTCCATCTCGCTATCGGGCTGGTTGGAGATTGGCTATGCGACGGTATTTGGCAGTGCGATCGCCTATGGTGTTTTCTTTTACATTGCCGCCCAAGGCAACCTCACTAGCCTCAGCGCCCTGACCTTTCTTACGCCTGTTTTTGCTTTGCTTTTCAGCACTTTGCTACTCGCCGAAAGCCTCAGCTTTTTACAGTGGTCAGGTGTCATGCTGACCTTGATCAGCATCTATTTAATCAATCAGCGGGTACAGCTATCCGCCTACCTGTCCGAGCAGCTCGCACTTCCTATTGACTATCCGGGCAGCCAAAACGCAGAACGCTGATCTTTTCATGACGAAGCATCAAATTCAGTAGAAATGTTCTCCAGGCGGGCACTCTATAGCATCTACCAGGAGCATCTATCAGGTTGCATCAGAATATTTGCTGTATCTTCGGTTAGGTCGTGCAGTTACCGTCTGTTCAATCACTTTCTAGTGCTTTCCCCCTCTAGATCCAGTAGGCAAAAGATAGCGATGATTCGGCGTTCTGCTTTACTTCTTTTCACGGTCGCTACATTCTCTGTGCTAGAACGAGCGTCTATAAACATACCAGGTGAAATGGCGGGTGAGATGGCGATCGCCCAAACCTCCTCCATACTCACAGCCCAATCCCTAGCCCCTTTAGATCTCTCTATCGGCTCACGCGACGCAGCCGTTAGCACCTTACAGTCACAGCTTCAAGCGCGCGGCTTTTATGAGGGTTCCCTAGACGGTGTTTTCAGTCTGTCTACTCAAAGGGCGCTGATCGCTTTTCAATCAGAAGCTGGAATAGAGTCGACAGGAAGGCTTGATGAGGCCACCAGACAGGCACTACAGACAGAGCCTGCCGCCGCGACAGACGCTGACCCTATTACTGATGGAGAACCTGCTAGCGAGCCGGATACTAATGAGCCTGCTAGTGAGAGTCCTGGTGTGGAAGTTAACGAAGTAAATGAACGGGTTCAAGATGGAAGAGGATTGGTCAACTTTCTTGTGATAGGTCTGGGCTTAGCTGCGATCGCCAGCAGCTTTGGCCTGGGGTTTCTCTTCGCTCGTCGCGGTAAAGCGAAGCAAGCTCCGTTCTCGACTGCCCGTAAGCTTACCAAAGCTAATTCCGACCCTAACCATCGGTTAGGACTCGAATCTAATCAGCAGGCTGGCTCTCGGTCCAACCACCAATCTGGTAGTGCCAGATCGCGCAGCGCCGAATCACAGCTATCTATTTTTGATGAAGCGCCCTTTGGCGAAACGCCTACCGATTCGGTAAACACCTCGTTAGGGTTCGACAGTCCTCAATCGGGTCAGATTAGCCATACGCGACCGCTTGATCCCAAAGAAGCGGTTGAGGGTCTGATTCAAGATCTACATAGCGCAGACTCGCAAAGCCGCCGCCGAGTGATCTGGGAGCTTGGCCAGCGAGGCAATACCCTAGCCGCTCAGCCGCTGGTTGACCTAATGTCTCAAGCCGATTCCAAAGAGAAGAGTCTGATCCTAGCAGCCCTGTCAGAAATGGGAATGCGTTCTCTGCGTCCGCTATCTCAGGTGCTCTCAGTCGCCCTAAGAGATGACAACCCAGAGGTTCGTAAGAATGCCATCCGCGATCTTTCCCGCATCCATGAACAGGTGGTTCAAGTCAGCCATCTGCTAGGCCGCGCTATTGATGATGATGATAGTGAAGTGCGCCAAACGGCAGAGTGGGCACTAAATCAGCTTGGTCGCATCCGCCAGACTCAGGACTTTAGCATCAACGGACACGCTGCTACCAGTGCGCTGCCGGTTGCTGACGAATAAGACGCTAGATCTTGAAGCGGCTTGTCTCTACCGACTGAAGGCGCGATCGCAGTCCTAGACTAGAAATCTGGAGCTAACAATCTAGGACTAGGACTCGTGAGAAAGCCGCTCAAAATTTTGTTTCTCTCAACGCCAGTCGGGCCGCTGGGCTCAGGATTAGGCGGCGGCGTAGAGCTAACAGTGTTCAACCTTTCGCAGGCACTGAGCACCAAAGGTCATCAGATCGATATTGCTGCGCCTGAAGGATCGAGTTTGCCACAATCAAACCGTACGACAACGCTCATTCAGATACCGGGCAAGTGGCAGCCAACCGCTCAAACTCAAGATCGCTTAGCACCGATAACAGTAGGTTCATTGTTGGCAAATGCCTGGACCTACGCCAGAGAACGCGAGTCGGCGTATGACCTGTTGGTTAATTTTGCCTATGACTGGCTACCGTTTTATCTAACGCCTTTTCTCAAAACGCCTGTGGCTCATTTTGTCAGCATGGGCTCTTTGAACAATGCGCTAGATGAGGCGATCGCCCAAACGGCTGTCCAATTTCCCGGCACGCTAGGAGCCTATACGCGATCGCAAGTCCAAACCTTTCCTATCCCTGAGCATAGCTGGCAAATTCTAGGCAGCGCCATCGATATTCGCCAGTACGACTACTGCGACCATCCAGACAATTTCCTTGCTTGGATTGGCCGCATTTCTCCAGAAAAAGGATTGGAAGATGCGATTACAGCGGCTGCCACTGCTAATCGGCCCCTTAAAGTATTTGGCAAGATAGAAGACGCTAGCTACTGGCAAAGCCTGCAGCCTCTGATTCACCAGGCCACCGTCTCTATCGAATATGGCGGGTTCCGCTCAACATCAGCGCTACAAAAAGCCCTTGGACGCTCTCTGGCGCTGCTAGTCACACCAAAATGGACAGAAGCTTTTGGCATGGTGGCAATTGAGGCGTTAGCCTGCGGCGTGCCTGTGATTGCCTATGCGCGCGGTGGCCCAGCCGAAATTGTGCGTGATGGTCAAACTGGCTGGCTAGTATCTCCAGATGATGTAACCGGGTTAACTGATGCGATCGCTAACCTACTAGATCGTATCAACCGCGCCGACTGTCGCTATCAGGCCGAATGTTTGTATGATCTACCTGTTTGGAGTGAGCGTTTTGAGCAGTGGTTTTTCCAAATCCTTTCCGGTCATGAGCCTTATGATCATGTACCTTTTGTTACCGGGTCTTCTGCCCCTGTATCTTCTGGTACTGTAGTCTCCGACCCTGCAACCGATGGTATCGATTAGCGCCTAGCATGATTGTTTTAACCTCTGAAGAAATTACTCAGCTAACGGCCTGTCTAGCCGACTATCCCGACGCGATCGCCGCACTTCAAGAAATATCAGATTGTGACGGTGATATAGAAGATGCTGCTATTTCCCTAGCGCTGCGGGCTGGTCAAGAACCAGATACTAATGACCGGTGGCTAGCTAGCTTCAGCAAGCGCTACCGTCATATTGCCTGTCAAACCCAGTTTCGCGACGCGCTCAGTGCTCATCAGCCCGGTACCCTAGTCAACCATCTAACGCAAGAGACCGACTGCCCGGCCCTACTTGCTGCGCCTGTCGCTATCTACATTTTCAAATCAGGCGTAGACGATTTTTGTCACAGCTTTGACTATGCTCGGGTGCAGAGCGAAGGACCGGCTTAAGAGTCCACCTAGAAACTTAAGAACCAACATAGAAACAATCTGACCTGCAGACTAAATGCTTCTTAGAATGGCTAACCGCGCTAGATCTCGCTCTATCTCGGCCCCTAACGTCGAGTTATTTGGATCAACCCGAGTAGCTTTTTTCAAGTAGATTTTTGCTTTGCGTAGCTGGCCTTCGTTGATCAGCTGTCTGCCCCAGCGCTGGTAGACAATTGCTTTCCACTGGCTGATTTCTAGATCGGTTGGCAGGCGATTGGATAAACCTTCTACTAGGGCGATCGCCCTTGGAAACTTTTGCTGTCCGAGCAGCACTTTCAACTGCGTATATGCATCCCGTTTCAACAGCCGATCGGCCTCTGATATGGGCACTCCTGAGCTATCTACTACTGAGACATTGTCTGCTCTAGCTGACGGAGGCTTTTGTTTATAGTCTTCGACCGACCGCTTCTTTCTACCGACTGATCTAGCCTTTCTCTGTGACTTTTGAAAATCGCCGATGCCTAACCTTTCTAAGGTCTGTCTCAGTTCATCCAAGTCCAGCGGCTCTGCTGCGGCTGCCTGCTCACGAAAAGCGGCACCGTCTTTAGCTTTAGTGCTTTCAAACGGTGCCGTTTCATGTAGCTCGATTCTGCTTGATTTGTTTCTGTGTGCTTTAGAAAGGGCGTCTGAAAGAGCAGTATAGGCTTCGTTGATCGCAATGAACTGTGTGGCTGCCTGCTCATCTGGATTGAGATCAGGATGATACTTTCGCACCAGCTGACGATAGGCGACCTTGACCTCTGTGAAAGATGCACTACGGCCTAGTCCTAGCGTGCGATAGTGATGAGCCAGTTTCATAGCAGCGTCGGCTTCTAGGCTAGGCCGATAAGGACAGCAGACAAACTTTAATCAATTTTTGTCAAATTGGCTAATAATTGTTCCCCATTCTTGGGTGCTTGCTCGTGTCGCCCCTTAACAGGCAGGCAACCTATGCTGGTAAACGCTCTTCAATCACGCGGTCGATTAAGCCGTATTCTTTGGCTTCGGCTGCCGACATGAAATTGTCGCGATCGCTGTCCCGCTCAATCTCTTCCATCGTCCGACCCGAATGCGCCGCCATCAGCTCATTTAGCTCACGACGCACCTGGACAATCCGCACCGCTTCAATCTCAATATCAGTTGCCTGACGACGACCCACCCCGCCCGAAGGCTGGTGAATCATAATTCGCGAGTGGGGCAATGCTAGCCGCTTACCCTTAGTGCCTGCGTTTAGCAAAAAAGCGCCCATACTGGCCGCTAGCCCTACGCAAATTGTCACCACCTCAGATTTGATGTACTGCATGGTGTCGTAGATCGCCATGCCCGCTGTGACTGAGCCACCTGGTGAGTTGATGTATAGATAGATCGGCTTGGTGGAATCTTCAGAATCGAGATAGAGCATGTAGGCGACGATGGCGTTAGCAATGCCGTCATCTACTTCTTCAGTCAAAAAGATAATTCGCTCCCTGAACAGCCGCTCGTAGATACTAATCCACTGCTCGTAGGTGCTGCCGGGTAGGCGATAGGGGACGCTGGGAGTTCCGATAGGCATGGCAAAAAGTGAAATAAAAGGTCGTGTTTAGGTTGCGGATTTAGGCTCTGGGTTTAAGCTTCAGATAGCGCAGGAACAGAGGAGCTAGCTAGCGCCGGATTCTCAATGACTCGATCGATCAATCCATAGTCTTTGGCTTCAGCTGGAGAAAGATAAAACATCCGCTCCATATCTTTCGCAATCTTTTCAGCGCTCTGGCCTGTGCTGTTTGCCAGGATCTGCTGAATCAGCTTCCGCTTTGCCAACACCTCGGTCGCTTCTAGATTGATGTCGGTCGCCTGGCCGCGAGTCAGGGTAGTCGGGTGAGTTAGCGCAATGCTGGTATGAGGTAGCGCCGCTCTTTTTCCCTTGACGCCAGCCGCGAGTAGCACCGCTGCCATGCCGTAGGCCGTTCCCATACAAATCGTCAGCACTTCTGACTTGATATGCGCGATCGTGTCATAGACTGCTAGGCCCGCTCGAATCGAAATCATCCCAGCCGACTCATCTGCCTGGCCAGACATCACCGGATCGCCAATCGAGTTGATATACAGATAGATTGGCTTACTTTGATCTTCCGAATCCAAATACAGCAGCGCCGAGACCAAAGAGTTAGCCACCCCATCCGTCAACGGCTGGTTAAGGAACAGAATGCGCTCTTGGCTCATCCGGGTAAAAATATTCACCCACTGCCAAGAGCGACTGCCCGGCAAATTGTAGGGAACTCGCATAATTCTATCTACGGGCATGACCTAAACAACCCCCGCTGGAATCGCCGTTGGCAGCTCTTTCGTACTGCTCAGCACCCGATCGATCAGGCCATAGTCTTTGGCCTCTTCTGGGGTTAGATAAAACATCCGATCGGTGTCTTTATCTAGCTTTTCGGTCGATTGGCCCGTGTTAGCAGATAGAATATCGAGCTGAGCGGCTTTATTGGCCAGTACTTCTTCTGCTCGAATCTGAATATCTGTTGCCTGACCCTGCGCCCCAGAACGAGTCTGATTGAGGACGATAGTAGCGTGAGGCAAGCTAGCTCTAGAGCCTTTTGCACCAGAAGAAAGAATCATCGCGGCGGTGCCCATTGCCTGACCTAGACAGATGGTGTGTACAGGGGGCTTGATGTATTTCAGCGTGTCACAAATAGCAAAGGCTTCGGTTTCAAAGCCAACCGCATCGCCGGTATACCAAGAGGTTCCGGTTGAGTTTATGTAGAAGTAAATCGGTTTTTCGGGATCGTCAAATTCTAAATACAACAGCTGCGCGATGATCAGCTTAGTGACATCTACGCCCATTTGACGTTTGAAGTCGTCAGAAGAAACCAGCGGCGTGCCCAAATAGACGATGCGCTCTTTTAGCAGCAGCGATTGGAGGTCGGGTGGGGGTGTCCGATAGGCCGCGCTGCCTCCACCGTAGGGAGCTTGAACGGCCTTGATAGGAGAACTCATAGGGACTTGCGTTTGCGCTAACTTTTACTTTTCGACATCTAAAATATCTGCATACTATAGTAGCTCGCTAGCGGTTGGGGTGCGGCGGCACTGGCTTTGGGTTTGTGGCGGATAACCACACCAATACCGTCCTTATGCTACAAATCCCTTCAGTCTGACACTATCTACTTTTACCTGTGCTCTAATTCACCTAAGAAAAACACTTGAATATTGCTACATTCGAGTGTGTCAAAACCTTTCCACTCAGCACGTCCAGCCATCCTTAGGTCTATGAAGAAGTTTATCTTCCCTCTACTGATGATTCAGCTTGGTCTGTTTTTGGTCTTGTCGATTTCGGCGTGTCAGCAGACAGTACCACCGCAACCATCTGTCAGCGACGAGCGCATATCTGTTCGAGGGATTCCCATAAGCGGTTCAGAAGATACTGAATCTGCTCCGGTGTTAGCTTCTCCATTTGACGCTTCTTCGTTAGACGCATCCTCTAAGGCTTTACCTAGAGAATCCTTGGCAGAAGGGGAGAGTAGCCTGAGCGTTGGCTCATCTACCCCTTCTGTTGGTACTGTCACATCCATATACGACCGTCTAGTAGAAGGTGATTTCTTTCATACTATCCCTACTGAACTGAAGGTCGAAGAGCCCATCGTTATAAAAGCAGGTATCGCCGATGAGGTGACTAAAGAAATTCTCGACTCCTTGGACATAGATGAGCCGATCAGCTTAGAAGAGATTACTTTATACAATCCTTTAAACGTAGAGCTGCGTCTGGTTGGGAATCCAGATATGTTTTTGATAGAGGACATATCAGCAGGTAGAAAGGCTGTCGTAGCAAACGACGCGGATGTATGGCGATGGTCAGTTACGCCATTGCTAGGCGGTAGCTACAGTCTGACCTTGGAATCAACCTTGAGTCTCGACTTTCCCAATTCTATTGGAAGAGAGCAAAGATTACTATTGGCAGAAAGACCCATACAGGTTAGGGGAAGTTCTATCTCTACGCTCAGGTTGAGTTTTCGTCGTTATTGGCAAATTTATACGCTGGTTCTCTCAGCAGTACTGATTGGATTTGTGACGCGGCTACTGAGTAAGCGTCACTACCAAAAGAAATTCTCTGCGGCAAGCATAAGCCAGATCCAATGAAACATAAAAAAGTAAAGCCAGCTCTTCTCATCACTCTGCTGGCCTGTATTGGCATCGGCAGCCTTTTCCTACTCACGAGAGTTCAACCATATCCTGACCCAGTTGACAATATTGGAAGTCCTCCACCGCAGCCAGCTCCTGATATAACAGCAGGTGAGCAAGGTACAGCAGGTGAGCAAGGTACAGTTGCCAGTATTGCTCCGCTACCTCGGCTGAGTGAAGAAAAAGCAGTAAAGGAGTTCTTCGATAGTTTGACAGTTGGAGATTTTTTTCACAATGTGCCTGAGACGATGCAGGTCAACGTGCAAACGAAGATAGAGGCTGGCTTAGCAGAGGAAGCGACTGATGAAGTATTGAGCCGGTTGGACATAGAGGGCGACGTCACGATTGAGCGCTCCGCTGTAAGGTACGATCCGATGGGCACAGAGGTAATCCTGTGGGCTGACGACGAAGCCTTCCGAGTGTCACCTATTAAGAGTGGGCGCCAGACGGTGTTCTCTGAGGATGAGCAGTTTTGGTCATGGAACGTGACGCCGCTCAAAGCTGGGAACCATTTGATTGTACTCAAGGCAAAAGTAGAGTTTAGTCCGAAGGACAGCAATCAAACTTACCCGCGTGAGTTTGTTACGTTTGAATCTAAGCGTCCAGTCAGGGCTAATATTCCTTATTCGTTCAGACAATTTATTGCTAATAATCTGGGGGAGTTTTTAGGACTGACGATTGGTCCTGCTTCTGTAGCTGGTTTTGTGACTTGGTGGGCAACTCGCCGTCGAGAGAAGGCTAAAGCTATTGCTGAGACGAAGAAAGTCATTGGATTCGCAGCCTCCTACACCTCTCAAGGCTCCCAAAAGGGCAAGTAGAGGTGCTAGCGGTTTCTTTAATCGGGAATCCATTAGTTTAGTGTTATGTCAGTAGTAGCGAGGTGCCAAGATGAAGGTTGATTTGCAGTGTGCGCTTAGTGATGCTCACCTTTCGGCTGATCAAGCGAGCGCTCAGCGTCAGCTATCGGTATCTGTAGCGGCTAAGGGGGGTGGCAGCTCTGCGCCGCTGAATGTCTGTTTTGTGCTGGATCGCAGTGGTTCGATGATGGGCACGCCTTTGCAAACGGTCAAGCAGGCGGCGAGCCGGATTGTGGATAGGCTGACGGCGCGCGATCGCATCTCAATAATCGCTTTTGACCACAAAGCCGAAGTCCTAATCTCCAACGAACTCGCAACCGACCTTGACGCAATCAAAAAACGAATCAACCGCCTGCGGGCGGGCGGCGGCACCTGCATTGACGATGGCCTAAAAGCGGGAATCGAGCAGCTTGCTGCTGGCAAAGAAGGCTACATTTCCCAGCTCCTACTGCTAACCGACGGTGAGAATGAGCACGGCGATAATGCTAGGGCAATCAAGCTAGCTGATGTGGCAGTTGGCTATAACCTGACGGTAAACACGCTGGGCTTTGGCGACCATTGGAACCAAGATGTCTTGGAGCAAATCGCCGATGCGGGCGGCGGATCGCTGAGCTACATCGAGCATGCTGAAGAGGCAATCGCCACCTTCGGGCGTCTGTTCACCCGCATGCAGTCTGTCAGTCTAACCAACGCCTTTTTGAACCTGGAGCTGCTGTCAGGCACTCGCTTGGCCGATCTCAAACCCGTCGCTCAAGTCGCGCCTGAAACCGTAGAGCTAAGCGCCAACACGCAAGAAAATATAGCCGTTATCCGCATTGGCGATCTGATGATCGATGAACCGAGGGTGATTCTGCTGACAATGTATGTGCCCCAGCTAGCAGAAGGCACTGTACCAATTGTCAAAGTTCAAGTCACCTACGACGACCCAGCGCTTGACCTGACGGCGCAGTCGACAGAGCCACAGACAATTGATATTTTGGTCCAGTCTGCTTACACGGCCAATGTCAATCCAGACGTGCAGCAGCATATCTTGGCACTAGCAAAATACAGACAGACCCAGATCGCAGAAGATAAGTTAAAGTCTGGCGATCGCACTGGCGCAGTCACGATGCTACAGTCGGCGGCAAACACCGCCATTCAGATGGGCGATAAAAACGCGGCAACGGTGCTGCAAAGGAACGCGACTCAGCTGCAAGAAGGAAAAGAGTTGTCGGAGCGCGATCGCAAGAAAACCCGCATCGCCTCAAAAACTCAGCTTCAGTAAACGAACGGGAGCGCTTGGCCCTATTCTATCTGTATACATTCGCGACCCCAAAGACAACACTATGGAGATCGCGAATGCCATAGAATAGCGCCCCTTACTAGCCCTAGCAATGCAGATTCAGATTGAGCCCTTCTCCGTCCATAAGCGAGTGCCGCTTACCATTAGCCGGGGGACAAATGCGGGCTCAACAAACCTTTGGGTCAAAGTCAGCGCCGATGGCATAGAAGGCTGGGGTGAAGCGTCTCCTTTTTCCATCGGTAACAAAACTCAAACAACTGAAGCGATCGCTCATGACCTTCAGAAACTATCGACGAAATTGTCAGGGTTCTATCCTTTACAGCAGCAAAAAATTGCGTCGATATGTGATGATTTAGCGATCTGCTCAGCGGCAAAGGCAGCCGTGGACGTTGCCTTACACGACTGG
This sequence comes from cf. Phormidesmis sp. LEGE 11477, assembly GCF_015207105.1. Classification (GTDB taxonomy): domain Bacteria; phylum Cyanobacteriota; class Cyanobacteriia; order Phormidesmidales; family Phormidesmidaceae; genus Phormidesmis. The sequence goes on along the minus strand of NZ_JADEXO010000030.1, from coordinate 39,327 downwards.
TTGGGAAAGAAGGTTGGCCTACCGCTATGGCAGCTATGGGGATTAGACCTTGATCGCATCACCCCGACTGCCGTTACCATTGGCATTAGTTCCCCAGCAGATGCCGTCAAACGTCTCCGGCAGTGGCGCGACCAGCAAACCGTGGCCTCTGTCAAAGTCAAGCTAGGTGCGCCAGCTGGCATCGCTGCTGATCAAGCCATGTTCGAGGCGCTTTTACCCGAGGTGCCTAAAGGCGCAAAAGTCAGTATCGATGCTAATGGCGGTTGGCGGTTGACCGATGCGCTGACCATGTCTTACTGGCTCGCCGATCGCGGCGTCACCTACCTAGAGCAGCCGCTACCGGTCGCCCATGACGATCTGCTCCCAGCCTTACGCGCTCAGTCGCCGCTGCCGATCTTCATCGACGAAAGCTGCTTTGATAGCGCCGATATTCATCGCCTGGCCCACTGCATTGATGGCATTAACATTAAGCTGATGAAATCTGGTGGTCTGAGTGAAGCCCGGCGGATGATTCATACGGCCCAAGCCTGCGGGCTGCAGGTGATGTTTGGCTGCTATTCGGACAGTGTGATCGCCAATACTGCCCTCTCTCACCTAGCTCCACTGGCTGATCACCTCGATCTCGATAGCCACTTTAATCTCAAAGACGACCCGTTCTCTGGCGCACACCTAGAAAACGGTATCTTGATGCCAAACTCGCGACCTGGACTAGGACTTTCTCTTCATGCTCACCCCTAACGATCGCATTGCTATCTTGCTACATAACGGCCTCGCCGGCAGCAAGGGTAAAACGGGCATCTCCTTACTGCGCTATAGCCAAAATGAGATCGTCGCGGTTATCGACGAAGCAGCGGCTGGGCAATCTGTCAAGGCTCTGACGGGGGTGGATCGTCAGGTTCCAGTGGTTGCTTCGGTGCAGGCGGCTCTAGCGTTCAACCCCACTGTTCTAGCGATTGGACTTGCGCCTTCTGGCGGGAGACTTCCTGATCCTTGGTACGCAGAAGTAAAACAGGCTGTGAGTGCGGGACTTAGCGTCATGAACGGGCTGCACACTCAGATGAACGCAGACCCCGAGATTGCCTCACAGATTCAGCCCAGTCGGTGGGTGTGGGACATTCGCCAAGAGCCAGAAGGATTGGAGGTAGGCAGCGGCAAGGCTAGGCTTTTAGAATGCGATCGCATTCTCACGGTCGGCACCGATATGTCCATCGGCAAAATGTCTACTAGCATCGAGCTCACCCGCGCTGCTATGGCCAAAGGACAACGCGCCAAACTCGTTGCTACGGGTCAAACGGGTCTTATGCTCGGCGCAGATGGCATTGCTCTAGACGCCATTCGAGTAGACTACGCCGCCGGGGCCGTCGAACAAGCCGTCATTCGCAGCGCCCCAGAGCAAGATATTCTCTTCATCGAAGGCCAAGGTTCGCTATTAAACCCCGGCTCTACGGCGACGCTGCCGCTAATGAGAGGCTCGCAGCCAACTGCTTTAATTCTGGTTCACAAAGCCGGAATGACTCATATCCAGCATTTCCCGGACTTTGAAATTCCTTCCCTTTCGCAGGTTATTACTTTGTATGAGACAGCGGTTCAAGCAGGCGGCACTTTCGCGAAGACACCCGTTGCCGGGATTGCGCTCAATACGTTTGGATTGGGCGAGAAAGCAGCCTCAGATGCAATCGAAGCAGTCTCTCAAGAAACCGGGTTGCCCTGTACCGACGTTGTCCGGTTCGGTGGAATTTCTTTACTCGATAGCGTTTTCAATAAAAGCTGAGCTCAAGTTTGAATGATCACGAATTTAGACGGTTACGATGTGACGCCAGCTAACTTGCGATCTATCGGCAGCAGGGCCACAAGCTCATCAATATCAAAATTCTGATTAATTTCAGGAAAATCAATAGCGTAGCCGCCTGCCCAGACTCGAACGCTAGAAAGCTGCTCATCTGTGGGGCGTGGCGCTGATACAAATTCTGAACCAGTCCAGGTCAACATTTCAAGGGCATCAACAGGACATGCTAATCGAGCACCGTTAGTAAAAGTAACTTCTACCTCCCTCGAACCAGATATGTAGCACACATCAATAATTTTATTTTCCATGCTGCTGAATAGCCTCCCAAGCCGCCCTCACTTCAGCAAGCCTGCTGTTGACTAAGCGTAAAGCCTTTTTCGCAAACCTAGGATCTACTTCTTTTCTCTCTTTTTTGCCTGCCCTTAGAACGATAGCCTCTGTCCCCGATATATCTATCTTGATCTTATGCTCGGCAGAACTCACATGTACGTGCGCCGGGCTGTGGTCATTGCTAAATACTTTCACGACACAACCATCCGCCCTAAATATCTCGGCCAATAACTTTTTCCTAGGCTATCAAAGGCTTTTATTCCCTTTCTTCTCTACCCCACCTTCCTATCCCATCTTTTCTATCTAGGTTTCTTCAATCGGTAGGTGATGCGGCCTTTGGTAAGGTCGTAGGGGGTGAGTTCTACTTTGACGCGATCGCCCGGCAGAATCTTGATGTAGTTCCGACGAATCTTTCCAGAAATGTGGGCTAATACATTGAACCCATTGTCTAGATCAACGCGAAACATAGCGTTGGGCAACGATTCGGTGATCGTTCCCTCCATTTCAATTAAATCTTGTTTAGACAAACCAGCAGTTCCTCGATTAATTCAATGTCAGCAGAAACTGACTATATTTATGCTACCAGCGTAGCAAATCCCATTAGGAATATAGAACACATCTGTCAGATCTAACGGGTTAGCTCTCTACAATCTTTGTGAGCTCGCTAGTCACCTGGTCGAGATCCTGATCTCCATTGACTGACTTTAGCTGCTCTTTGCCTTCATACAGCGCAATCAAAGGCTCAGTCTGCTCGCGATAAACTTCTAGCCGATTTCGAATCACATCTTCTTTGTCATCTACTCGGCCTCGTCCTAGCAAACGCTCTACAAGCACGTCATCCGGTACTTCTAGATTAATCACAGCGTCACAGCTCTGATCGATTTCTTCTAGCAGCGCATTTAGAAACTCTGCCTGCTCTACATTGCGAGGAAATCCATCTAGCAGCCAGCCATTAGCGGTATCTTCCTTATTCAGCCGCTCTCGGATCAAACCCAAGATCAAATCGTCGGGTACCAGTTCACCCGACTTCATAAATCCTTCGGCCTTGCGTCCTAGCTCGGTATTCTCCTTTACCGCAGCTCGCAGTATATCACCCGTCGAAATATGGGGAACTTCATAGTTCTGGCAAAGCATCTGCGCCTGAGTACCTTTTCCAGCACCAGGGGGACCTAAAAAAATCAAACGTGTCATTATTGCTTCACCATTCCTTCGTAGCGCTGAGAGATCACGTAGGTCTGAATTTGCTTCGCGGTATCGATAGCCACACCTACCAGAATTAGCAGCGAGGTTGCTCCAAATCCATTGAATGTCGATACCCGAGTTGCGCTCTCTACCAGACTAGGGACTACAGCAACTAGCCCTAAGAAAATTGCGCCCAAGAAAGTTAGGCGGTTCAAAACCTTGCCGATGTAGTCAGTCGTTGCCCTACCCGGACGAATGCCTGGAATACTAGCGCCCATTTTCTTCAGGTTCTTTGACATATCTTCGGGGTTGACTACCAAAGAGGCATAGAAATAGCTAAAGAACACGATCATCACTAGGTACACCAAGATGTACAGCGGTGAGGTGGGGGTAAAATTGCGGCTCATAAATTCTGCAAAGGCTGGGTTGCGGATGTACTGCACCAGCGAAAGCGGAATAATCAGCATGGAGGAAGCAAAAATGATTGGCATGACGCCGCCTTGGTTCAGTCGCAAGGGCAGGTAGTTGCTCTTCTCTAGATACAGTTTGCGGCCCACCTGCCGTCTAGCAGAGACAATAGGAATGCGGCGTGTCCCTTCTTGAACAAAGACGATGCCAATAATCGTGGCGATAAATACGAGAAAGAGGATTACGATGCCGCCAATTTCTTCTCGGCCCCCTGTCTGAGCAACGTCCACTGTATCGCCCAAGATCCGAGGCAGCGAAGACACAATGTTCAAGAAGATCAGCAGCGATGCGCCGTTACCCAAACCGCGCTCGGTGATTAGCTCACCTACCCACATCACAAACATTGAGCCTGCAGTCAATGCAATCACCGTCTCCACGACAAACGGCACTCCGAAGTCATAGGCAAAGTCTCTCAGCAAGAAACTAGAGAGCATTGTGCTCTGCACAATAGTCCAGCCAAAGGCAACATAGCGAGTCACCTGAGAAATTTTTCGGCGGCCTGCTTCTCCTTCGTTTTTCTGCAAGTCTTCTAGGGCTGGAATTGCAGCCGTCAGTAGCTGCATGATGATCGACGCATTAATAAATGGCAAAATCCCTAGCGCAAAAATGCCGACTAGAGATAAACCGCCACCGCCGATGATATCTAGAAATCCAAGAACGCCCCCGGCTCCGCCATTCTGGACAAAATCCGAGAATGCAGCTCGATCGATGCCAGGTACCGGAATATAAACGCCCAATCTCACTAGGACTAAGAGACCGATAGTAACGAGTAAGCGGCTGCGTAACCCTGCAGCCTGAGCCATTTGTAGAAATGTTTCTTGAGCGCTAGGCGACCTGCCTTGACTGACAACCATAGTTTTGAGGAAAGAAAGAAACTAGCTGGAAATTAGGTAAGAATTTGAGATTGCGTATCTCTCAGTTAAGTCAACTGGTTAAAGCGACACGCGCTCAATAAAGTCTCTCTATAGCGTGGGTCACTTAGCTGATGTATAGTTTTCAGACTGAAAGCCTGATGTAACAACGGGTCAAGTGACGCGCGTTCCTCTGATGCATTAGAGGAACGCTATGTATTTAATATCTATATCTAATAATAAAGGGAGCAGGGTGTAACGGCGAGTGGATAGCTAACATCTAGGCTAACTATTCGCGCCGTATTCCTGCTCCCTCAATAGTGTTGATAGCCTAAACAATCTCGCAGCTACCGCCTGCGGCCTCGATCTTTGCCTTTGCAGACTTAGTAAAAGCGGCTGCTTTCACATTCAACGCCGTCGAAATTTCACCATCTCCCAATACCTTTAGCGGCCCGTCATTTGATGTAATCACACCGGCTTCTATCAAGGAATCTAGCGTGACTTCGCCAGCGGGCAGATCGGCGAGTCCTTTGACATTGATGATTGTGAACACGTTTTGATTCACAATCGTAAAGTGCTTTAGCTTGGGAACCCGGCGATAGAGGGGCATCTGACCACCTTCAAAGCCAGGTCTAGTACCGCTACCAGAACGAGACTTTTGGCCGCGCATACCAAAGCCGCAGCTGGCACCTTGACCAGCAGAAATGCCTCTTCCTTTGCGGTTACGGCGCTTTTTAGAGCCCACCTTGGGCCTTGCATCATCTAGTCTCATTGCGAAATAGTCTCCTGGGTAATGTCCGTCTGGGTGACGCCTTGTCTAGGGCAGCTACGCGTATAGCTTTTCGATAGGAATTCCTCGCTCTTCAGCCACACCAGATAGCGTTCTTAGTGAGCCAATAGCAGCAGCAGTGGCTCTAGCGTTGTTCAAGGGATTATCAGACCCTAACTGCTTCGCCAAAATATTACGAACGCCTGCTAGCTCTAGCACAATGCGGACAGCTCCACCGGCAATTACACCCGTACCGGGCGCTGCTGGGCGCATGAATACGCGGGCACCGCCAGCACGTCCCGTCATTGGATGGGGAATAGAGTACGCCTTGTTCAGGGGCACTTCGACCAAATGCTTCTTGCCGTCGGCCACACCTTTTTTGACCGCACCGATGACGTCGCTCGCTTTGCCAACGCCGACGCCGACTTGACCTTTCTCGTTGCCGACGACCACAATAGCCCGAAAGCTGAGCTTCTTACCACCTTTGACGACCTTAGTGACTCGACGAATCTGGACGACGCGCTCTTTCCACTCAGAATCCTTCTCTCGGTTCTTATTCTTTTTGCTGCGACGATTGTCTCTGTTATCTGCCATGTTTTTAGCCTGTTTTAGAATTTCAGCCCTGCTTCACGGGCCGCGTCAGCCAAAGCAGCTACTCGACCATGATAGAGCTTACCGCCCCTGTCAAAGACCACTTCAGAAATATCTTTGGCGATCGCGCGCTCTGCGATTAATCTCCCTACTGTGATCGCAGCGTCTTTGTTAGCCCCAGCCGACGTGCCAGCATCCTTGTCTAGGGTCGATGCGGATGCTAGGGTTTGATGCTCTGCGTCATCAATGACCTGCGCGTAGATGTGTTGATTGGAGCGGAAGACAGCAAGTCTCGGGCGCTCGGATGTTCCTTTCACCCGGCGACGAACGCGCGAATGGCGACGGCGGGTAGATTCTCGACGAGTTGTTTTCATAGGATGGTTGCTTATCTTTTGGCGACTACCTTTTGTCTGTGCTTACTATGTCTGTGCTCACTAATCGTTTATGTTTACCTGCCATATCTGTTCATGGGCCAACAGATTTTCTTATCGGCCAAATCTATCTATAGGCAAAACTTAACTAGCTCAGCAAACATTACTTACCGGCCTTACCAGCTTTACGTCTAATTTGCTCGCCTGCATAGCGAACGCCTTTTCCTTTGTAGGGCTCAGGTGGACGCGCCGCTCGAACCCTAGCTGCAGTGTTGCCGACGACTTCTTTATCGATGCCAGTGACGGTCACGTTCGTGTTTTTTTCAACCGCAAACGTAATACCCGCTGGCGGATCGAACTCAACTGGGTGGCTGTAGCCTAAGGCCATTACCAATTTTTGCCCTTGAAGAGAAGCTCTGTATCCTACCCCTTGAATCTCCAGCTTTTTCTCATAGCCTTTGGAAACGCCTTCGACCATATTGGCAATCAGGGTACGCACTAGGCCATGACGCTGTCTGGCATTGCGAGATTCGTTCACTCGGGTGACCACCACCGCCTCACCTTCTTTGGCAAAGGCAATCTCAGGGGGAAACTCACGAGAAAGCTCACCTTTAGAGCCTTTAGCGCTCACCGTCTGGCCATCGATTGTGACGGTTACTCCGTTGGGGATTGGCACAGGTTGTTTGCCAATTCTAGACATTTCAATTCTCCTATTTAGCGGGCTGCATAAAGGGGGTAAAGACTTAGTAGATGTAGCAAAGGACTTCTCCACCAATCCCCTGACGACGGGCATCACGATCGGTCATGACGCCGCTAGAGGTAGAAATGATGGCAATACCGATGCCACCGAGCACTCTAGGCAGCTCTTTGCGATTGGAATATACTCGCAGACCGGGCTTGCTGACCCGTGAAAGCTTGGTGATAATCGGCTGTCGAGTCTTGCCTTTGTACTTCAAAGTAATCGTGATCTTGCGATCAATGCCTTCACCGCCGTCTGCAGAATCGGCAATAAAGCCTTCTTCTTTTAGTACAGTGGCAATACTGCGAGTCATTTTTGTCGATGGAATATCGACCGTCTGATGCCGCGCAAGGGTAGCATTCCGAATGCGCGTCAGCATATCTGAAATCGTGTCGTTAGACGCCATAATCCTCTTTTTTGCTTCTGCCTCAGTTATCTCGGAAGGGCATGCCCAGCTCCTTCAGAAGGGCGCGCCCTTCTTCGTCGGAGGTTGCGGTGGTGACGATAGTGATATCCATACCGCGAATCTGGTCAACGCTGTCGTAGTCAACCTCTGGGAAAATCAGCTGCTCTCGCAGGCCCAGGGTGTAGTTGCCTCTGCCATCAAAGCTGCGAGGACTAACGCCTCTAAAATCTCTGATGCGGGGTAAGGTTAGATTGATCAAGCGGTTAGTAAAGGCGTACATGCGAGCAGAGCGTAGCGTGACCTTGACGCCGACTGGCATGCCTTCACGAATCTTGAAGCCTGCGATCGCCTTTTTCGCGCGCGTCACCACAGGCCGCTGGCCAGTGATCATCGCTAGCTCGCTGATCGATGATTCCAACGCCTTGGCGTTTTGAGATGCTTCACCTAACCCACGATTGACCGTGACTTTAGCAAGCTTAGGAATCTGATGCGGGTTGGTGTATCCAAACTGCTCTTTCAGTTTAGGTACTGCCTTCTCCAGATAGAGTGTTTTGAGTGAATCGGCCATTATGTCCTTTTGGAAAAATGTATCCCTGGGCTTGGTCAGGGCATCATGCTGATACTGAATTGCGGGAAGTAGCGATAGAATTGGCTCTAAAACTTTTGCAGGATTTTTTGGTAGAAAGTGAGTTCCAAGCAGCGTTGCTAAGCTCAACCGCGATGGTGTCTAAATAGCCTTCTCCAAATGGTCTTTCCCTACCTAGTTTTCTAGAACCTCGCCTGTTTTTTTCAGCGTGCGTACCTTACGACCATCGTCATTGATAGTGTAGGCTACGCGGCTGGCCACCTTTTGCTTGGTGGAATACAGCATGACGTTGGAGCTGTGAATCGGAAACTCTTTAGTCAGAATTTGACCAGATTCACCTTCTGCTTGTGGTTTCACGTGTTTGGTACGCATATTCACGCCCTGAACGATCACCTGAGAAGTTTTGGCATTGACAGCGACCACTTCGCCGACTTTGCCTTTGTCTTTACCAGCGACCACTTGAACCGTATCGCCCGTGCGGACATGCATCTTAAAACGCTTTCCGGCATTCTTGTTTTTGATCACCATTTAGAGTACCTCCGGCGCTAGCGAAACAATTTTGGTAAAGCTTTTATCGCGGAGTTCGCGGGCAACCGGGCCAAAAACACGAGTGCCTCTAGGGTTGCCGTCTGGGTTGATGAGAACCGCCGCGTTGTCGTCGAAGCGAATACTCATGCCGCTATTACGACGGACGCCCTTGCGAGTTCGCACGACAACGGCTTTGACCACGTCGGACTTTTTGACGCCCATATTCGGAAGAGCGTCTTTGACAACGGCGACAATAACATCGCCTACACCTGCATACTGCTTGCGACCACCTAAGACGCGAATGCACATGAGCTTACGAGCGCCGCTGTTGTCCGCCACATTTAGATAGGTTTCTTGCTGAATCATGGAATTATCCTCATTGCTTTGATTGGGTTCTGCCTACAGGTCAGAAGAACTGAGGATGTCAGCCACAACCCACCTCTTGTGGCGGCTGATGGGGCGAGTCTCGCTGATTTTGACGCGATCGCCTTCTTTACAGGTGTTGTCCTCATCGTGGGCTTTATAGCGCTGCGTTCGCACCATAATCTTGCCGTATTTTTTATGCTGAACCCGGCTTTCTACCGCGACCACCACCGTCTTATCCATTTTGTTACTGACGACTAAGCCAATTCTCTCTTTTGCTGCCATAGTGAGCTACGCCTCTTCTTCCGTTTGAGCTATTGCTGCGTCCGTCTGAGCTGTCGCTGTGTCCGTTTGAGCTGTCGCTGCTGTTTGATCGGCTGATGCGATCGCTGCTAGCTGCCTTTCTCTTTCAATGGTCATCAGTTGAGCGAGCTTACGACGGCTGTGTTTGAACTGATGAAATCCGGTTTCTAACTGACGGGTAGCTTTCTTAAAACGCAGATCAAACAGATCGCGCTTGGTCTGTGCGATCGCCGAGGTGAGTTCTTCGTCACTTAGTTCTCGCAATTCTTGAATCTTGACAATTGCCATCTTCTCTTACCCCTCCTCGCCTTCTTTAATAACGAACTTGGTCTTGAAGGGCAACTTGAATGAGGCGAGTCGCATTGCTTCTCTAGCGACTTCCTCCGAAACACCTGCAATTTCAAAAACTATTCGACCGGGTTTGATCACAGCAACCCAAAACTCGGGGTTACCTTTACCAGAACCCATCCGAGTCTCTGCTGCGCGCATCGTGACTGATTTGTCAGGGAAGACGCGAATCCAGATCTTACCGCCCCTTTTGATATAGCGAGTCATCGCTCGCCTAGCGGCTTCGATCTGACGTGAAGTCATCCAGCAACATTCGGTAGCTTGTAAAGCAAATTGACCAAAGTTGATCTCATTACCTCGATAAGCCATGCCCCGCATCTTGCCGCGATGCTGTTTTCTAAATTTTGTTCTTCTTGGGCTTAACATGATAGGTCACAGAAAAAATAGCGGAGAGTTGCTCTAGAAATCGAGCCTTATAAATCAAACTCTAGGAATCAGGCTCTATGAATCAAGGCTCTATGAATCAAAGCTCTATGAATCAGCTCTATGAATCATTAGAGCGATCCTCAAACTGCTGACGACGGCGAGGCTGACGACGGCGAGGCTGGGCTCTAGATTCTTCTGGCTGATTCTCCTGCCCCGGAATGACTTCACCTTTGAAGACCCAAGTCTTTACGCCTAGAATTCCATAAGTCGTTTGGGCTGTGCGATAGGCGTAGTCTATGTTGGCTCTAAGCGTATGCAGTGGCACGCGACCTTCACGGGTCCACTCTGTGCGAGCAATTTCAGCGCCGTTCAGCCGACCGCTGACCTGGATCTTAATCCCTTCTACGCCAGCTCTTTGAGCCCTTTGGATGGCTTGGCGGACCACTCGGCGAAAGGAGACCCGTCTCTCTAGCTGCTGGGTGATGTACTCGCAAATCAGCCCTGCGTCTGCGTCCACTTTGGAAACTTCCACTACGTTGATGCGGATCTGGCGGCTGTCATCTTTGATTTGCTTCTGCAGTCCAGCTCGCAGCGATTCGATCCCAGCGCCGCCTCTGCCGACGACAACGCCGGGGCGAGCAGTGCGAACTTCTAGATCGATCTGGTCGGCTTTACGCTCGATATGGACATCCGAAATACCTGCGTTGGCCAGATTCTTGAGCACATACTCACGGATCTGATGGTCTTCTTCGAGCAGCGCTGGATAACGGTTTTTGTCGGCATACCAGCGGGAGCGATGCTCCTGAGTGATGCCAAGGCGAAGACCGATAGGATGAATCTTCTGTCCCACTGATGTACTCCTTAGAAAAAACGGGTGGAAGGGTCTGAAAAGGTTATGCTTCGGTGCCAGGGGCAACTGCGATCGCAATATGACAAGTCGGCTTGCGAATCTGATAGGCTCGGCCCTGAGCGCGGGGTCTAAATCGCTTTAGCACCGGGCCTTGATCTGCGTACGCTTCACTTATATATAAACTGACAGGATCGAGGCCGTTGTTGTGCTCTGCGTTAGCCACTGCTGAGCGCAAGACTTTAAGAATGGGCTCACAGGACTTGTAAGGCATAAATTCGAGCATAATTAGCGCCTCGCGGTATGAGCGACCTCGAATTTGATCGAGAACACGGCGAACCTTACGAGGAGACATGCGAACAAACTTAGCCGTCGCCTTTACCTGAGAATCTGAGTCAATATCAATCATTTCTTGTGTCTATCTCCTAAAGAGGCTTTATCGCCGAGCCTTTTTGTCACTCTTCGCGTGGCCCCGGAAAGTGCGAGTCGGGGCAAACTCGCCTAGCTTGTGACCCACCATTTGCTCATTGATGAATACGGGCACATGCTGACGGCCATTGTGTACAGCAACGGTATGACCAATAAACTGAGGAACAATAGTCGAGGCACGAGACCAAGTCTTAACGACCTGCTTCTCGTTTTTTGCGTTGAGCTTTTCAATTTTAGTAAGAAGGTGATCTGCCACAAATGGCCCCTTCTTAAGGGAACGAGACATGCTATTTACCTAGAACAATCGATCAGTGATATGCAAGTAGTGATATGCAAATGCTTAAGCGTTACGACCGCCGCGACCACGCTTGGAAGAACGCCGGCGACGACGCACAATCAACGCATCGCTACCCTTTTTCTTCTTCCGGGTCTTGTAGCCTAGTGCCGGTTTGCCCCAAGGCGTCACAGGACCACTACGGCCAATTGGCGCTCGGCCTTCACCACCGCCATGAGGGTGGTCTACCGGGTTCATCACACTACCGCGAACTTCGGGCCTGCGACCGGCCCAGCGCTTGCGCCCCGCCTTGCCCAACGACAGGTTGCGGTGTTCGACATTACCTACCTGGCCGATAGTGGCATAGCACTCACGGCGTACCATTCGCACCTCGCTAGAAGGCAGCTTAAGGGTGACATAACCGCCCTCTTTGGCGACTAGCTGTGCCCCTGCACCTGCTGCGCGAACCATCTGCCCGCCTCGACCGGGAACTAGTTCTACGTTATGAACCGTTGTACCTAGCGGAATACGGTGCAGCGGTAGCGCATTACCCACTTCAAAAGGGGCATCTTCACCAGAGACGATAGTTGCGCCGACTTCTAAACCAATCGGATGCAAAATGTAGCGCTTTTCCCCATCTTCGTAGTGAAGCAAGGAGATTCGAGCGTTACGGTTGGGGTCATATTCAATCGTTGCTACTTTAGCTGAAACGTTGAATTTGTTCCGTCTGAAGTCGACCTCTCGATACAGACGCTTGTGCCCGCCACCCCGGTGACGACAGGTGATTACACCACGATTGTTGCGCCCTTTCGGACGGTGAACCGAGTATGTGAGAGATTTCTCAGGCTTGTCAGTAGTGACAGTAGAAAAATCTGAAACGGTACGCTCGCGCGTTCCTGGGGTTAATGGTCGGTAAGAGCGAATGCCCATGGCTGTAATTTGTCGCGGTTGGCGTTTACGTTGTCTGTTGTTTGCGTGTCTTTGTTTGTGCGTCTTTGGATAATCTAGCTAAGCTGCTGATTGTCTTCAGCTAGGCTAGCTAGCGGCCAGACATCTAGCATCAGACATCTAGGACTAGACATCTGGAAATAGCGTGATGGTATCGTCTGGTGCGAGAGTGACTACTGCCCGCTTGTAAGCGGCCCGGTGTCCAATAAATTGACCCACACGGCGCTTCTTGCGAGGGGGGTTTTGAGTGCGAATTCCAACCACTGTTACATCGAAGAGTTGCTCAATCGCATTCTTAATTTGTGGTTTTGTCGCTTTGGGTGCAACCTCAAAGGTGTACTGGTTGTCCTCAAGCGCGATGGTGGCTTTTTCTGTAATCAGAGGTTTGCGGATAATGTCTGGAACTTCGCGCTCGTCATATCGTTTACTCACCATATACCTCCTGAATCTTTTCGAGAGCAGATTCTGTCACAACCAAACTGTCTGTATGTAAAACGTCGTACACATTTAGGTTGGTCGCGTCGATCATGCGAACGTTTGGCACATTACGTAGCGAAAGATAGACGTTGTCGTTTCTCTCACTCAGGATCATCAGAACTTTAGCGGTCGGATCAATTCCCCATCTATCTAAGGCAGCTAACGCTTCTTTGGTCTTGGGCTGAGTGAGCTCTGTGCCAAAATCTTGGACGACGGTCATATCATTAGCACGACTTTGAAACGCAGTTCTAAGTGCTAGCCGACGCTCTTTGCGATTCATCTTCGTTGTGTAATCGCGTGGCTTGGGGCCAAATATAACGCCGCCACCTCTCCAGAGCGGCGAACGGATAGACCCCGCCCGAGCTCTGCCTGTCCCCTTCTGTCTCCAGGGCTTGCGGCCACCCCCACGTACTTCAGCGCGAGTCTTACTAGAAGCGGTCCCCTGGCGACCGTTGTTAATTTGTCTAACCAGCGCCCGATGGACAATGTGCGAGGCGTTTTCTTCGCTGGCAACCCTCAGATCGAGAGTGGCTGAGCCTGCCTCTTCGCCTTGCCAATCTTTAATTACACAATCAACCATGATGTTCCTTTGAGCCTTTCGAGTCCTGCGACGTTTAGTTTTTGCGTCTATCGACCTGTAATTCTTTAGTCGTGTGTGCTGCTCTGCTGTCTGTTCTAAATGTTGGCTCCAACGCCTGTTGCTCTAGCTATTGATCCTGACTACTGGCCTACTGACGTTTGACCAACAATGTTCGCAGGCGCGATGCTAAGCAATGAACCAGCCTTACCAGGCACGCCTCCCTTTACCAGTAGCAGATTGTGATCGCTATCTACTCTCACAACGCTGAGCTTACGAACAGTAACTTTCTCATTTCCCATCCGACCCGCCATTTTCTTGCCAGGATAGACCCGACCAGGCGTAGTACCTGCACCCGTCGAACCAGGCGCTCGGTGGTTCTTAGAACCGTGAGACATTGGTCCTCGGCGAAAGTTATTGCGTTTCTGGTTGCCAGCAAAGCCTTTACCGATGCTGATGCCACTGACATCAATTGCCTGGCCTGCTTCAAATCGATCCGCCGCTAGGGTTTGGCCCAATTCGAATTCACCCGTATCGCTAACACGGTACTCGCGCAGATGACGAACAGGCGAAGCACCTGACTTTTTCAAGTGGCCGAGCTTTGGCCGATTCAACGCTTTTTCTTTGACTTCTCCATAGCCAATCTGCACAGACGCATAGCCGTCTGTCTGCTCTGTTTTTATCTGCGTTACTACGCAGGGGCCAGCCTGAATGACGGTGACTGGAATTGCGTTTCCAGTTTCATCAAACACCTGGGTCATACCAAGTTTGGTACCAAGAATACCGACAGACACTAATCCCGTCTCCGCTTCACGTTGACACAACACAACCAGGCTTTAGCAGCACACAGCCGAACGCAGACTTCTGAAATCACAGAAACCAAACGCTGCGCTCTTTATGCTCTGCTCAACCACACTGGAAAACAGTCGATAGGGCTTTTTCTTGCTAAAGGCTCTACTCGAAACCCAAGAGTCTTTAACTGGCCTTATCTTTTCGCCTTGGACTGGGAGAATTTAGTACAGCAACTAAGCAATGTACAAAGCCCTTATTTCTTGAAGGTGCTATCAGTACAAATCACTTCGCTCAGTACGAGTTACTTCGTAAGTAGTAGCTTTCCTCTAGTATCCGTTTTTTGGCGACAGCTTTTAACTATACACGCTTTTGGGGCAATGTTTAGCGCTTCTTGAGAAAATAACTTTCAAGGCTGCAAAAATAGCCTCGATACCTAATCTATCTGTCAGCTAAGCGATCCGTATCATACCGCAACATACTGTCTGCGGCTGTATATTTTTTGCCATTCTGTTGACTAGCCTTACACCGGTTACGGTAGCTGGTACCAGAACTACTGCTAAGACTGGGTATCAGCACTACTGCTAAGACTGGGTATCAGCTGCCGGTAGTGCTGCTGGCTCGGTCTTTGGGTGCATTCTCTAGAGATCTGGTTATGACGTAATATGTTCTTTAATCGAACTTCTGTATTTTCTTTTGTGGCGCTGAATCTATGGCACTAATCGCATTTAACAAATTTACAAGCGACCTCGAAAAGGCTGGCGCGTTGGGTGTGCGGATGCCATTAGAGGGTGGGCATGAAGGCCGCTATCGGCGGCGGGTTCGATCGGCTGGCTACGAATGTGTTTGCATGTCGACGAGGGGATTGGGAGATGTATCAGCCTATTTGCTCGACTTTCACGGCGTGCGACCACCGCATTTAGGTAAAAAGAACCTGGATGATTCGGCGACGGGCGATCGCTATTACATCCCCCCGATTGTGCGCTATCGCTTGCAGGCACTGTCTCCCAAATCAAAAGGACTATTGCTTTGGCTGATTGAAGGGCACATCCTTTCCAATCGAGAAATTGAGTTTCTGGTGGCGCTGCCGTCTATAGAACCCCGTGTGAAAGTGGTGCTAGAGGTAGGTGGCGAGCGTCAGATGACTTGGTTCCCTCTAAAAGAAGCGGTCGCGGCCTGAGCATTCATTAACATATTCGAGTAACGTTCTCGGCGCTTAATTTCTGACTATTTCTTCACCTACTCAGTCACTGCTTGATAGTCACTGGTTCAAGCTAATCTGCGGTGCTAGCTATCAAGACTTGCCTTCTATCAGAAACTTGGCGCTAGCCTATGCCTTGGCTGGTGCTGACTGTATTGATATGGCTGCTGATACAGCTGTTGTTGCAGCCGTCAAAGAAGGGCTGGACACTGCCGAGGGGCTGGCTAAAAGTGCCGGGGGACAGTGGCAAAGGTCTAGCTACGAGCGCCCTCTGGTGATGGTAAGCGTGAGTGCAGGAGAAGACCCTCACTTTCGGAAGGCTTGGTTTGATGCGAGTATTTGCCCGACCGATTGCAAACGACCTTGTGAAAAAATTTGTCCGGCGGCTGCGATCGCGTTCAAACCCGAAAAATCCGGTGTCATTCATGATCGCTGCTATGGCTGCGGACGATGTCTGCCGATCTGCCCGTATGGATTGATTGAGGCGCGATCACAGCCGACTTCTTTAGATGCGATCGCGCCAAAAGTCCTCACCCAAGCAAACGCACTAGAAATTCATACTCACGTTGGGCAGCAGCAAGCTTTCTTCGAGCTTTGGCAAACAATCCAGCCCTGGATTGGACATCTTCAGCTAATTTCGATTAGCTGCCCTGACGGAGAGCATCTGATTGCTTACCTAAAGACGCTACAGCAAATCATGGGTGCCCCCTTTCAAGGTGCTGATGACCAAAGTGTTTCTAAGCCCATCTTGATCTGGCAAACGGACGGACGACCGATGAGCGGAGATATTGGCCGAGGGACAACCCACGCTGCCATTCGACTAGCACAGAAGGTGTTGGCAGCAGAGTTACCCGGCTATGTACAACTAGCCGGCGGCACCAACCAGCATACCGTTGACAAACTACGCGAATTAGGGCTGCTGTCATCGCCGGACCCGACTTTAGAGACGAGGCGACCTACTGTCTCTGGAATCGCATATGGCAGCTTTGCTAGAAGCCTATTGATGTCAGTTTTAGAGCAAAACCATTATCTTGAAGAAGTGCCCCATGCACTGCAGACAGCTGTAACGCTTGCTGAATCTTTGGTAATGCCTCTAAAGCAAGCGGCTATTGGCCCACCCTTGGCTCAATAGTTCGACGTTTTTACGAATACATCTTGTCAGGTTATTGGCTGATGAAATGGACTTAGCTGATGAAATGCATTTGTAATGCTCCGTCAGCTGCTGCGTTTGTCTCTCGTTTGAAAACAGTTCTATATGACGAGTCTTAACGAAAATTTGTTTGAAGGTAACGCTTCAGTAGAGCCTACTGAATCATCCTCTCGCGATTCCACTATCAGCAAGCGCTCAAAATCGGCACAGATAAAGCCGCAGTCTGTAACAGACGATTTGCCGCAGCTATTAGCAATTCTGCCAGCATACATCCGCGACCAGCTAGAAAATCATCCTCGGCGTGACCAGCTCATTGAAGTCGTTCTCGATTTGGGTCGACAGCCTGAAGCTCGGTTCTCGGACGCGGTGCAATATCTCTCGGATGCCCCCGTTTCTAAAGCTGACTTGCAGCACTGTGTCGACCGGGTAGGTCATTTCGGCGGCGATAATCGAGCTGGCCTAGAGAAAACGCTTCATCGCATTAGCGCTATGCGTAACCGTAAGGGCGATGTCATTGGGCTAACTTGTCGGGTAGGCAGAGCTGTGTTTGGCACGATTGCGATGATCCGCGATTTGGTTGAGACTGGCAATTCAATTCTGATGTTGGGTCGTCCGGGTGTGGGAAAAACGACTGCCCTTCGAGAGATTGCGCGGGTGTTAGCAGACGATCTGATGAAGCGCGTGGTGATCATCGATACGTCTAACGAGATTGCCGGGGATGGCGATATTCCTCATCCCGCCATTGGCCGGGCTCGGCGGATGCAGGTATCCCATCCTGAAAAACAACACCAGGTGATGATTGAGGCAGTAGAAAACCATATGCCAGAAGTGATCGTCATCGATGAAATTGGCACCGAGCTAGAAGCGCTAGCGGCTAGGACAATCGCAGAACGCGGAGTGCAGCTAGTCGGCACCGCGCACGGCAACCGTCTAGAGAATCTAATTAAAAATCCAACGCTTTCTGATCTGGTAGGAGGTATCCAGTCAGTCACGTTAGGAGACGATGAAGCCCGTCGTCGAGGCAGTCAAAAAAGCGTACTAGAGCGCAAAGCGCCGCCCACCTTTGATATCGCAGTAGAAATGCTAGAGCGACAGCGTTGGGTGGTGCATGAAGAGGTCTCGAACACTGTGGACTTTATCTTGCGAGGGCGAGTGCCCGGACAGCAGGTCAGATCGGTCAACGCCGATAATCAAGTGGTCATCACTGACGAGATGCCCAGTGACTCGTCTTTGGCCACAGCAGCGTTGAAGTCCGATCGGCGCGGCAGACTAAAATCTGGCAGTCTGCGGGCGCAGCCTAGTCCTGGCGGCTGGCGAACCACTGGCAAGATGCCGCCAGTAGGATCACAAATTGAACCGCTAGGATCTGACGTGTTTGGTAAGCGGGCGAGCTATCAGCCACCGGTCGCAAAGCCAGCGGTTGGTGATCAAATAAATGACCCGATAACCGAGCAGCGTCGATTTCAGGCTCTATTGGATGATTCTTTGCATCAGCTGCCGATTCCTTCCGATCGAATGGCCCAGGTAGCTGGCGATGATTTCTACGAGGTCGGCGAAGATGATATTACTCGCATCTATGCCTATGGGATCAGTCGTCAGCAGTTAGATCATGTGGTGCGAACTTTAGACTTGCCAGTCAGGTTCACTAAAGAGCTGGCGTCGGCTGATGCGGTGTTAGCTCTGCGATCGCACATTCGCAATCATTCCAAACTCAAACAGGTGGCCAAAGCGCGTCAGCTACCTGTGTATACGGTGAAGTCAAATAGCATTCCGCAGATTACGCGATCGCTCCGTCGCTTGCTCGATCTAGACGACGCTGGTGAAATGGCCGAAGGCATTAATCTCGATCTGTTTGCTCAAAACGGCGCAGACGACGAGCTAGAGGCGCTAGAAGAGGCCAGACTAGCAGTAGAGCAGATTGTGATCCCCAAAAATCAGCCGGTTGAGCTACTGCCACGATCGCCCAAAATTCGCAAAATGCAGCACGAGCTAGCCGAACACTATCGTCTGAAATCGCTGAGCTTTGGCGATGAGCCTAACCGTCGCTTGAGAATCTACCCAGCGTGATCCCCGCCGCTGGCCTAGTGCTTCCCAAGCTCTGCCCTGAGGACTATCTTCACCGCCCCCGTCAGAGTAGGATGTTACATATGTTCACTCTTTCAGCGGGCGTGGTCGAGCGATCGCGTTATCTCGCTGTAACTGCTCATTCCCACGAATAACCTTATGAGAAACCTACTTTCCCGAATATTCGCCTTAATGCTAGTTGTAGTTATCGGCCTCACTGGCTGTAGCGCAGTCGGATCGAGCGACGGCCTAACTGGCAACTACACCGAAGATACCACCGCACTGATCGAAACGCTCAGAGAATCTATTGCTTTGCCCAAGGATGCGCCTGATCAGGTGCAGCTTCAAGACGAAGCGAAAGCTAAGATCAACGGCTTTGCTTCTCGCTATCGTCGCAATGGCTCTGTCTCTAACCTCAGCTCATTCGCCACCATGCGTACCGCCCTGAACGCGCTGGCAGGACACTACAGCTCTTATCCAAACCGTCCCGTTCCGCAGAAGCTGCAGGACAGGCTAGAGCAGGAATTTCGCCAGGTAGAGGCGGCACTGCGTAGAGGCGCTTAAAACGCTCAATTGCTTATAGCCTTGCCTAGCCAAAATATCGCCGCCAAGAGCACCTTAGCCAACTACTTTACAGCTAGGGTGCTTTTTCGGTCGTGGCTCGATTTCCTTAGGTCTGCAAGCTCAGTTAATCAGTAGTGTCTTTTAAGCCATGTTGTCGGATGCGGTTTTCTCTGGTAGGATTGCAAATCTGTAGTAAATAAGAAATTTAGGACATGAAAGTCCGTGCGTCTGTTCGAAGAATGTGTGAAAAGTGCCGGGTTATCCGCCGTCGAGGTCGGGTGATGGTGATCTGTCCCAACCCCAAGCACAAGCAGCGTCAAGGTTGAGACTGGAGTTCAGGCACAGCCGATCACCGCTATAGCTATGCTTATAAGGTGGCTCGGCAATTTGATTAGCTCAGCGGTTTAACAAAATTTAGTTGGATAGAATCTATTGGCTACTGGTGTAATTACTAGCGCAGCCAATAGATTTTCGAGCGATTGTTAAAGTTTGCTTCGCTGGGATACGAGAATCTGTTGGCATCTTCCTTATAGGATTTGCCGATGTGTAAATAGAGGGAGAAATAATCGGTGGCACGAATTGCAGGCGTTGACCTGCCAAGAGACAAACGAATTGAAATCGGCCTGACCTACATCTATGGTGTGGGTTTTAGTCGCTCTCAAGAGATTCTCGAAAAAACGGGCGTAGACCCCAATATTCGAGTCAAAGACTTAGCTGATGCAGACGTTATTAAGCTGAGAGAGACCGTTGAAGGCGACTATCTGATTGAGGGAGATCTCCGTCGTCAGGTAAATATGAACATCAAGCGACTGATGGACATTGGTTGCTATCGTGGTCGTCGGCACCGCGTAGGCTTGCCCGTGCGAGGTCAGCGGACGCGCACTAACAGCCGCACTCGCCGCTCCGGTAAGCGCACAATCGCTGGCAAGAAGAAGCCGCCGCGTAAGTAAAATTAGCGCCCAAGTAAGTTTCGATTAAGTTAGGACATAGCTGCTGCGATCGCGCAAACCTGAGATTCCACTCCAGAAAACTAGGCTGGACTACTAGCTAGGAATCTGGTCAGACAGAACACTCAGTTCGCGTTTTCGAGTGTCGCTGTAGAGGAATGCTCTGCCAGTTTGGAAAAGCAAGCATTCAAAGTTTCCGTCTACAGCCTTACTAGCAAACCTCCTAAATTCAAACCATCCATTCCTAAGAACACCTCACATCAGTTTAGATATGGCAAAACCTATTCGTAAGACAGGCCCCCGTAAACAGAAAAAGAACATTCCCAACGGGGTCGCTCATATTCAGTCAACTTTTAACAACACCATCGTAACTATCACCGATGCGAGCGGGAACGCAGTTTCCTGGGCGTCGGCAGGCTCTAGCGGCTTTAAAGGCGCTAAGAAAGGAACTCCCTTTGCGGCGCAAACTGCTGCGGATGGCGCTGCAAGGCGAGCAATCGACCAGGGCATGCGTCAGTGCGAAGTGCAAGTCAGCGGGCCTGGATCCGGTCGTGAAACAGCGATTCGAGCCCTGCAAGGAGCTGGCCTAGAGATCACGCTGATCCGCGATGTTACGCCCATCCCTCACAATGGCTGCCGTCCACCCAAGCGTCGTCGCGTTTAGAGCAGCAAGTTATTTAGCTATTTAAACTTGGCGTTAAGTTCAGCGGATTTAAAAACCATAGAGATTACTATGTATAGCCCCGAAGGCCGTCTTGTAGGTCAACGCGCGGCTATTGGAATTCACCAGAGGTTATGAATGGCACAGTTTCAGGTCAATTGTGTAGAGTCTATTGTTGAAGACGATCAGAGTCAATTTAGCCGATTCGTGATTGAACCCTTGGGCCGTAGCCAAGGCACGACTGTCGGTAACGCTCTTCGGCGCGTATTGCTATCCAATCTAGAAGGAACAGCGGTTACTTCTGTAAGGATTGCGGGTGCTAGCCATGAATTCTCAACGATTCCAGGTGTCCGAGAGGATGTCTTGGATATTTTGCTGAATATGAAAGAGACTGTGCTGAAGAGCTATTCAGCGCAGCCTCAAATTGGTCGTCTGGTAGTACAGGGCCCTGCCAAGGTAACGGCAGCAAACTTCGATCTGCCATCTGAAGTTGAGCTGATCAGCACGGATCGCTACATTGCTTCTGTTTCTGCTGGTTACAAGCTAGAGATGGAATTTCGGATCGAGCGAGGCAAAGGCTATAAGGCAATTGATCGCAGCCGTGAAGAAACTGGCGGCGTAGAATTCATGCAGATTGATGCGGTCTTCATGCCCGTACGTAAGGTGAACTACAGTGTCGAAAACTTCATCGATCCTGAAGGTCTGCCCAAAGATCGTTTAGTGATGGAAATCTGGACGAATGGTAGTTTGACCGCGCAGCAGGCGATGAGCGAAGCGGCTGCTCTGCTCGTTGATATGTTCAACCCGCTCAAGGATGTTACTCTTGAGCCCAAGCGAGACGAAGATACTAAGGAAGAAGACCCGACGTATCAAATTCCCATTGAGGAGCTGCAGCTTTCAGTCCGTGCCTACAACTGCCTGAAGCGGGCACAGATCAACGCTGTTTCCGATCTGCTGGACTACAGCCAAGAAGATCTTTTAGAGATCAAGAATTTTGGTCAGAAGTCAGCCGAAGAAGTCGTCGAGGCGCTTCAAATTCATTTAGGCATCATGTTGCCTCTCGAAAAGCCAGCCAAGGCTGTATAGACAACTTTCATGGGGTTCTAGTGGATAGAGCCCCATTGCTGTGTGCAGTTTTTTTCATATTTATCGTTTAGCAAGTTTAGAAAAGGAAGGAAGACAAATGCGACATGGTCGCCGTGTAGCAAAGCTGGGTAAGGCTGCTGACCAGCGTAAGGCGCTGTTGCGATCGCTCACTACAGAGCTGATCCGCAATGGCCGCATCAAAACGACTGAAGTAAGGGCAAAAGCGGTTCGTTCTGAAGCTGAGCGGATGGTCACTTTGGCCAAAGATGGCTCTCTATCAGCGCGTCGCCGGGCGCTGGGCTACATCTATGACAAGCAGCTCGTGCATGCCCTATTTGAGCAGGCACCCGATCGCTACGCCGATCGTAACGGTGGCTATACTCGCATCGTGCGAACCGTCAGCCGTCGAGGCGACAACGCCCGGATGGCGATCATTGAGCTGACTTAAGCGATGAGCGCTGACTCTGATGAATTAAGGCGATGGGTGCATCTGATAGTCGCGATTCCAAAGTTGCTCAGCAGTTGCAAAATCTGCCAGCAGACAAAAGGGCTATTCAGCGAGTTGCCTTAGTGATTCAATACAGAGGAACTCATTTTCATGGATGGCAGCGACAGGCAAATGCAAAGCGGACTATTCAAGCTGAGATAGAGCGCGTGATCGCATCTGTTCTAGGCAAAAAGTCAGCGCTAGTCGGTGCCGGAAGAACAGACGCAGGGGTCCACGCCGCTGCTCAAGTTGCTCATTTCGCTGCCCCTGTAGTGATTCCGGCAGAGAGATGGTCCATTATTCTCAACGACCGATTGGGTGACGATATTGTCATCAGAGCCTCTGCGAAGGTAGCTAATGACTGGCACGCTCAGTTTTCTGCTAGCTGGCGACGCTACCGATACACCTTTTACACCAGCAGATATCCTAACCTGTTCGTACAGCCCTATGTCTGGCACTACTACCGCCAGCCGTTGAATCAAAGCCTAATGCTAGCGGCGCTGCAGCCAATGGTGGGCTATCATAACTTGGCCGCGTTCCATCGCACAGGTTCTAATCGTACTCACTCTTGGGTAGAGCTACAGGATGTGCAGTGCTCTAGGTCAGGTGACTTTGTTCAGATCGAGCTGCAGGCAAAGGGCTTTTTGTACGGCATGGTTCGTTTAATCATGGGCCTGATTACTCAAGTCGGTGAGCAGCGGCTGTCTACAAAAGAATTTGCGGCTATCTGGCAAAAACGCCGCCGCGATTTGGTAAAATACAGTGCTCCACCTCAGGGCCTGTGTCTTTTGCGGGTCGGATACCCGACTTTTCCCTTTGAGCCCAAAGTCTGGGTAGACACTCAGCCGCAGTTCCAGTTTCTCCTTTGATTTTTCATTTACAACTTTTTCACTTACAACGATCTAAAACGCCCACGGTACACTTATGGCTACGAAAACTACCCTTACTCCTGTTAACGAAATCGAGCGCGATTGGTATGTGGTAGATGCCGCTGATCAGCGTTTGGGACGGCTAGCTACTGAGATCGCGCAGGTGCTGCGCGGCAAAAAGAAGCCAAACTACGCGCCGCATATGGATACAGGCGACTTTGTCGTGGTTGTGAACGCGGACAAAGTTGTGGTGACTGGCAAAAAGAGCGAACAAAAGCTGTATCGCCGTCACTCTGGCCGCCCCGGTGGAATGAAAACTGAAACCTTCAATCAGCTGCAAGCTCGTATTCCTGAACGCATTGTCGAAAAAGCGGTCAAAGGCATGCTGCCTAAGAACGCGCTGGGCCGTCAGCTATTTACCAAACTGAAAGTCTATGCTGGCCCTGACCATCCCCACGCTGCTCAGAGCCCTCAAACCTTAACCGTCAACACTACTGGAGCTAACTAACCCATGCCAGACCAATCTGATCGCGCTGTATACTGGGGCACTGGCCGCCGCAAGTCCTCAGTGGCAAGGGTTCGCCTGGTTCCTGGTAACGGCACCCTAACTATCAACAAAAAAACTGGCGAAGACTATTTGCAGGCAAATCCTGCTTACCTTACGGCTGCAAAAGCACCTTTAGAGACGCTAGGTCTAGAAGGAGAATACGACATTCTCGTCAACGTACGCGGGGGTGGGCTAACAGGTCAGGCAGATTCTATCAAGCTAGGTGTTGCCAGGGCGCTGTGTGTGTTAGACCCGGATAATCGGATGCCTTTGAAGACTGAAGGCTATCTGACCCGTGACCCTCGTCAGAAGGAACGGAAGAAGTACGGTCTCAAGAAAGCTCGCAAAGCGGGCCAGTTCTCTAAGCGTTGACTTCGGCTACGCTCAGTCACCCTACTGGCTGTATACAGCAGCTTTCAGGGACTTTCTTCCCGGTCAATTCTCTTACTAATCTGTGGGCTGAGCGGAGTCGAAGCCCAATTGCTTAACTACATTCCTCTAGAACCATGCCAAAAGCTGATATCCATCCCGAGTGGTACCCCGAAGCAAAAGTGTTTTGCAACGGCAAAGAAGTCATGACTGTAGGGTCTACTAAACCCCAGTTGAACATAGATGTATGGTCTGGTAACCATCCTTTCTATACTGGCACTCAAAAGATTATCGATACTGAAGGTCGGGTTGAGCGATTCTTGCGTAAGTACGGCATGTCTAGCGAATCCGAGACCACAGAAGCTGAAGGTGACGCTGAAGCTTAGCGCCCTCAAACTTTGATATTTCCGAGTGATCGCATCTCAGCTATGGTCTGAGGTTAGGTTGCTCGGATATTTTTTTGCAACTTAATCTTTGCCGCTTTATTTCTGCTAGATCTACCCTAGAATCATCTGCGAATTTACTCCGTCTTTCGACTTAACTGCTATGGCTGAATCTTATCTATTACAAAAATTAGAGTCGGTAGAGCAGACTTTTGGCGAACTCACCCGACGAATGGCCGACCCAGATGTGGCTAAAGACCCGGATGAGTTTCAAAAGATTGCCAAGATGCGGGCCTCGCTAGAAGAAACTGTACAAACATACCATCAGTGGCAAGAGACTGATGAAGAACTCGCAGGTGCTAGAGAAGTTTATAAAGAAGCCGCTAGCGACTCTGAGATGAAAGAGATGGCGGCTATGGAAGTCACTGAACTAGAGGAGTCTTTGGCAGCTTTGGAAAAGCGACTGAAGATCTTGTTGCTGCCCCAAGATCCTAACGACGACAAGAACATAATGTTAGAGATTCGGGCGGGGACGGGCGGTGATGAAGCTGGTATCTGGGCAGGAGATTTACTGCGTTTGTACAGCCGATACGCTGAAGGCCAGGGCTGGAAGGCGAATTTGCTCAGCGAATCACGGGCCGATATGGGTGGTGTGAAAGAGGCCATCGTAGAGATTCAAGGCAATCAGGTCTATAGCAAGCTGAAGTTTGAATCGGGCGTGCACCGGGTGCAGCGAGTGCCGCTAACAGAGTCTGGCGGACGGGTGCATACGTCTACGGCGACGGTGGCAGTGATGCCAGAAGTGGACGATGTTGAAATTCATATCGATCCGAAAGAGATTGTGATGACAACAGCCCGCTCTGGTGGTGCCGGGGGCCAGAACGTGAATAAGGTCGAGACAGCGGTTGACCTTATTCATAAGCCAACCGGGATTCGGGTGTTTTGTACGGAAGAGCGATCGCAGCTGCAAAACCGAGAGCGGGCCATGCAGATCTTGCGCGCCAAACTGTATGAGATGAAGCTACAAGAGCAAAAAGACGAAATCAGCTCCATGCGAAAATCTCAAGTCGGCTCCGGCTCTCGCTCTGAAAAAATTCGCACCTACAACTACAAAGACAACCGAGTCACCGATCATCGGCTCAATCAGAACTTTTCGCTACCTGCCGTTTTAGAAGGCGATATCGAGACTGTCGTTCAAACCTGCATTTCCCAAGATCAGCAAGAGCGCTTAGAAGAGTTAGCGGCTTCTACAACCGAAGCAGTGTAGTGAAATTGTTTTGTGAATTAGGCTAGACTTCAGCAGACTTTTCGCCTCGCGCGAGTTCCAATTGTTGCAAATGCTCATGTGGCTGTTTTTGCTCAGCTTGCCAAAGGTCATGATTCATCTGCATCTGCAGCCAGCTTTGAGGCGAGCGTCCCAATACCTTTGATAGACGAATTGCCATATCTGGCGTCACTCTATTTTGCTCGGCGATCAGCCTAGAAAAAGTCGAAGGAGATACCTTAAGGAAGCCAGCTATCTGTCTAGCACTAACCTCGAATGGTTCTATATAAGTCCGCCGAATAAATTTTCCGGGGTGAGGGGGATTATATTGTCTCATCAGTGATAGTCCTCATAGTCCAAAACATAGACATCTTTGTCTCTAAACTCGAAAGTCAACCGCCAGTTACCGCTCACTCTGATTGACCATCGACCTTTGAGTTTGCCTTTTAGAGAATGCAAACGGTAGCCAGGGATGTTCATGTCATCGATAGACTCGGCTGTATCTAGCGCCGTAAGTTTGTCTTCTAAAATCTCAGCATGCTTCGCTTGTATGCCAGCGGTATTTCCCGTCTCAAAAAACTTCCGCAAGCCCTTGTGCTTGATCGACCTAATCATGCCTATAGTGTAGCCTGATGCGCGCCAAGCATCAGACGGATTAGTGCTTTCCTCATGCCTTCGCCATACAGTTC
Organism: cf. Phormidesmis sp. LEGE 11477; assembly: GCF_015207105.1. Lineage (GTDB taxonomy): Bacteria > Cyanobacteriota > Cyanobacteriia > Phormidesmidales > Phormidesmidaceae > Phormidesmis. Next base: position 12,718 of record NZ_JADEXO010000030.1, on the reverse strand, counting down.
AACCGTTCTACAAATCGTTCTACAATAAATGCTCTGAATCAAAGCGTTTCATCTTTTAGGCATGGCGAAATTTCTGCATATTTCCGATATCCATTTAGGCTTTGATCGCTACGACAGTAAGGCGCGGACGCTGGATTTTTTCTATGCGCTCAAGGATGTTCTAGAGAAATATGCGATCGCCCAGCAGGTAGATTTTGTCATCATCGGCGGCGATCTATTCGAGCATCGAAATATCAAGCCCGCCATCCTAAATCACGCTCAGGTTTGTCTACAACTTTTACAGGCGGCAAATATTCCGGTGCTAGCAATCGAGGGCAACCATGACAATGCACCCTACGGCACCAAATCGAGCTGGCTGCGCTATCTATCCGACTGGGGACTACTCAAGCTATTGGAGCCAGGGGATGTGAATTCGGGTGAGCCATTTTATTCACCTTGGGACGAAGCGCGACAGCGGGGCGGATATATCGATTTAGACTGCGGCGTTCGGGTACTGGGCTCTAGCTGGTATGGGGCAGCAGCGCCAAGAGCGATTGAGCAGATTGCAGCAGCAATGGGTGAATTGCCAAAGGCAAAGGGGCCCTCTATCCTGCTGTTTCATCACGGGTTAGAAGGACAGATTGCTCGGTATTCAGGAGCTTTGCGCTATAGCGAAGTGCTGCCGTTAAAAAAGGCAGGGGTAAATTACCTGGCGCTAGGCCATATTCATAAGAACTATTCAGAAGATGATTGGATTTTCAACCCAGGCTCGATTGAGGCAAATAATGTCGAAGAAAGCCAGTTCGAGCGGGGTGCCTATCTAGTTGAGATTGACCAGAAAGGCAAGATTAAGGCAGAGCTGAAGACGGACTATCGGCAGCGGCCAATTGTGCGATTGCAGCAGAAGCTGAGAAGTCAAGATGCGATTGAATCGGTAGAAGCAGGCGCGATCGCCCTCATCCAAAAAGCCATCAAATCGAAAAAAATCATCCCTGACCAGAAGCCAATTGTAGAGCTACGCATTACCGGCACCGTTGGCTTCGATCGACTTGAGCTAGATACCCGTCAGCTACAAAAGCAGCTTCAAGAACTCTGCAACGCTCTGATATTCTTGCTGCGCTATGACGTAGAAGAAGACGGCTATATCTCTCATATCTCAGAAGAAGCTAGCCGTTTAGAGGTAGAGCAAGAGGTGTTTGTTGATTTACTCTCTGCAAATAGTCGCTATAAGAAGCAAGCTGAGATCTTAGCTCACGGCTTAACTGATCTAAAAACGCGACAGATGGATGGTGAAAGCGAGGAAAATCTGTATGCACTGGTTGAAAATATTTTGGCCCCAGATAGTTAGCATTTAAGGCCGACTTCAACGAAGTCGCCAAGCGCTAATAGGTAAGCGCTAGTGGATAAAGAAGGTCCGCTGTTGCCAAAGCATCCATACGCCGCTTAATCCAACGAAGCTGACCGCAGCGACTTGAAATTGTTCTGGGCTCATCTTTTCTAAAACTTTTCGACCTAGCCAATTAGCCGGTAGGGCTGCACAGCCGACTACTAAGCCATAGCCGAGCAGCGCAGGTGAAAAGACGCCCAAGAGTGCATAGGCGACAATTTTGATCAGGTGTGTGAGGGTGAATCCGGCTGCGCGGGTAGCAATCATGCGCTCTTTTTCCAGGCCGTAGCTGAGATAGGCAGGGTTTAGTAGCGGCCCAGTGCTGCCGACTAGGCCGGAGACAACTGCGTTGAGAAAGCCCAAAGGCAGAAAATGCCATGCTCTGATTCTGATGGCAGGCATCTGGATACGGTGGCTAAGTAAAGAGTGAACCACCATATAGAGAAGTGCGATCGCAATAAAAAACTGCAGCCCTTCTGCCCGCACCTTTGTAAAAGCGTAAGCACCAATCAGGGATCCGGCCACCACACCCGGCATTTGCCAAAGCGTCAATTTCCAGTCGATGTACCGCCACAGCAGAATGCTCCGCTGAATATTACCTAAGACGCTGCCGATAGTCAGCACCGGGGCAACTGAGGGCGCACCTAGTAGCAGAGTCACCAGCGGAATCAGAATTAGGGGACTACCACCGCCCACCAGCATGCTAGTGAACCAGGCTGCAAAGCTAACGGAAGAAAGCAGAACTAAGAGTAAGGCGTCGGACATTAAAGGCTAAAACAACAAAATTGTGAACGATTATTAACCGTTTCTTAATAATAGGCGGTGGAGGTCTGACATGCCACAGAAGTTATATCTTGCGCGAATCTGCGTACCCTGATCTCAAAGTTTCTACCCGCAACAGCTTTTATGACATCTTCTGCAATCGATCTAGAAAAGGCGTTCAAAGCGGGTATCGCTGCTTATCAGAAAGGTGATTACGACCAGGCCGCCGCTGTATTTGCTCGCTTGACAAAAGGGGAAAATCGCACATATCAGCTGAAGGCAAGCATGGGCGTAGTGCAGATTTACATTGCTCAAAGGCGGTGGGCCGAGGCCAAAGCGCTATGCCAAAAGATTTTGCAGAAGGCACCAATGCCCGCAGCACAGCGGTGGGCAAGGTCGACGTTGACTGATATCGACCGCCAAATGAACGGCCAAATGAACAGTCAAATGGCCAATCGAGTGGTTGTCTCAGATGCCGTTGTGCCTAGCGATGTTTCTACCGGGGCCGTTTCTGATGGCGGTGATAAAAGCGGATTTCAGCCGATTACTGCTGATTCGCAAACTGCTAGCTCGACGCCTATATCGGCGGAGACATTGGCAAAGACCGGGACTGGTCGGTTTGAATCTGTAGATATGTCGTCTGTAGATATGTCGTCTGGCCCGCTCGAAGTATCGGCGAAATCCGTTGATACTTCAGCGGCTGATTCTCCAGTGGTCGATACTCTATTGCCTGTCGATGAAACTTCTGAGCCGCAGGTCTCAATGTTTCATTATGCCTACCTCAACAACGAAGTCACGCCAGCAGAAAGTGATGAGGCCGAGCCAAATTCTGTAGGGGAGGGCTGTCTCTGGACTTACGCCGGTCGACTTGATAAAGGGCGCTCTTTGGGACGAATTAAGCGATCGCAGCTACGCATAGCTCAGTTTGGTAGTGCGATCGCGCTCTATTTTCTCTTGCGCTTTCTCATCCACCAGACTGTGGCAATCTTCAACGGCTATCTGTTTTTTTTAGACGACATCACGCCGTTCTATGTACGGTCACTACCCACTTATCTAGAAGAGGTCACTTGGCCGCTGCTAATGGCGCTACTGGCAGTTGTGATCGCCTCTCCCTGGCTGTGGGATCTCTATCTGCGTTTTGCCGCGAATCGCCAAAAGCTATCAATTAGCCAGCTACGCATGCATTCGGCCGAAGCGGCTAGCTTGATAAGTCAATACTGCCGCCAGCGCCAGTGGAAACTGCCTCGCCTGTGGAAGCTGTCAACAGATATCCCGCTAGTTTTCTCCTATGGGTGGCTGCCTCGCAATGCCAGATTAGTCATTTCAGATGGATTGCTGTCTACGCTACAGGCCGATGAACTCGCTGATGTACTAGCTTATGAGCTGTCCCACTGGAAAAGCTGGCATTGGCTGTTGCTCAGCGCTCATAGCCTATTGCTTCAGCTACTTCATCAGATCTACTGGCAGCTAGCACTATGGGGAAATAAGCAGAACTTGCCGCTGAAATGGGCCGTAGGAACAATCGCTAGCCTCAGCTATGCGCTTTTTTGGCTGGTGCGATTGCCGGGGCTGTGGGTAGCTAGGGTGCGAACTTATTATGGCGATCGCATCGCAACTGAGATGACAGGCGATCCCAATGGTCTCATTCGAGGGCTGACCAAACTCTCCTTTGGCCTAGCTGCCAGCATAGAGCAACAGGGCTATACGCCTAGTTGGATCGAAAGGCTGTCTTTACTCATGCCCGTTTCTGCCGACTTGTCTAGACAAAAACTGTACGGACGTCTTTCCCTGGCTGATTTGTTTGCTTGGGATAGCAAAAACCCGCTACGAAACTGGATGGGCTGCTTAGACTCACATCCACCGCTGGGCGATCGTCTGCGTCTGCTCACAGCCTATGCCAAACATTGGCAACTACCATCAGAAATTTTGTTCGATCCTCTACCTCGTCGACAGAGCGGACTATCCAGGCCAGAGTGGAAACATCTGTTCAATCAGGGAACGCCATACTTTGGGCTGACGTTAGGGCTAAGCATTGGATTGGCGCTGTGGGTATTGGGCGCGATCGCCGCCGCGACCGAGTGGCCTGTATTTGACTGGATGCACAGAGACATTGGACTTTTTCAATGCTGTCTATTATTAGGCACCGGGGTAGGCATTCTCTTACGAATTAATCGCTTCTTCCCGGACCTGCCGCCTTCTATGCAGATCTCTTCCCTATCGTCTAGTCGTTCGTTCTGCGATCATTTAGTGCCCGGATGGATCGCTCACCCTGAACTCCTGCCAGTAGATAGTCTGCCAGTCAAGCTGACAGGCACTTTGTTAGGCAGGCCAGGTATCGCCAACTGGCTTGGCCAAGATCTTTGCTTGCAAACGTCTTTCGGCCTCATTAGGCTACATTTCTTTTCTACACTTGGCCCTTTAGGAAACCTGCTGAATAGGTCGAAAACACCTCGAAAGATGCAAGGTGAATCGGTGCAGATTACAGGCTGGTTTCGCCGAGGCGTTCACCCCTGGATTGATATTCACCAAATTCGACCGGAAAACAGCAGAGTGCTTCAGGCAGGCCACCCAATCTATTCGCTCCTTCTTGCCGCTATCACTATCGGATTAGGACTCTGGCTTTTACTACAAAGCAACTAGCGATTGAGCAAAATCAATTAGCAATTGATTGGGCAAATTGTGTCCAAGCACAAAGAGAGCACTATATATAAGGATATAAGGCTGTCAGCGCAGTGAAATCAGCCTATTGCTGCCAACGTGAAGAAATGTTGCGAATACTAGGCAAAGAGTGTTACATTCGTTCGCAAGAGCTTGTTTTGTCTATTGGCTAGGTGAGTTAGCGTTCTAGCGATCGCGCGCATCTGGAGTTAGGCACGGGTTCTCCTACTCTCAACACAGCATATGGGTCAGTCGTTCTTCCAAACGGCTGACTTTTTATTGTTCTATTGTCAAGACAACGAGCCCTAGCCTGTACAACAATTTGCCAACAGATCGAGTTAAGACAGCGTTGCCTTTGAGGTTCGAGCAAGAACAAGCGTGATTTTCATTCTGTTCTTGAAAAAGAAATACTTATAAAGACAAGGTTGTTTTGCTGCGAACCCTTATCTAACCCAGGCTGTAAGTTATCTTGATAAACTGGTTGGGTATCTGACATCGTGATATTTTAATAGTGGTCAAACAAGAAACTAGCCGCCACGTAGCTCACGCGCCAGCTCTATTGTCAATGAGGCAACTGTTAGAAAGACAGTTGTGAGAAAGTAGAAGATGAATAGTGAAACTGAGCTGTGTTTTATCGAACGCTTAAGCTTAGCTACTTCTGTTGAGTTGTAGTGACAGTCTAGATAGCTGTAATGGCAGTCTAGATATTTAGAGGTTAGTGAGTGCCTATTGCGTTTAGGCGTCTGCTTAAGCATTTTATGTAGGTTCGTCACCGCGATCGAGGCTGTCTTAAGTTTTCATAGCACTGCAGCCGCTCGATGAGGAAAAACAACCGATCTTTCACCAAAAACATTGTGATAAAGAGTTTTCCATTTTCCTAACTAGTCAAGCACTTGTGCTTTCGCTTTAGAAGCGGTCACAAGGCTTATCTTTGTGAAGGATTTTAAAAAGTTAAAAGAGTTAGAGGGTATACTCACATGTCAGTTCGTTTGTACTTTGGCAACCTGCCACGGAGTCTTGAGCGTGAAGAATTTGAGGCTATTTTTACTGAAGATGCCGACAGTTTAGTTTCAGTCAAGCTGATTTCAGATCGTAAGACTGGTAAGTGTCGTGGCTTTGGCTTTGTAACCGCTAAAGATGACGCGACAGCGGATACTCTAGTCGAAAAGTACAACGGGTTTACTTTGCAAGATGCCACCTTGAAAGTGGAAAAAGCAATGCCTCGAACTGAAAAAGAAAGCGAAGGTTCTCGTGGTGATAGCAGCGGACAGCGTCGTCAAAAGAAAGGCGGCAGCAAGCGTGGCGGCAACAATGTCGTCGTTGCAGAAAGTCAGAGCGCTGATGCGGGTCCAGATCCTCGCTGGGCACAAGATCTAGCTAAGCTTAAGGAAATGCTTGCCGCTCAGACAGCAGCTTCCTGATCGCTTATCACAAACGTAAAGACTTCCTTGCCGAAGATTTTCTTTGGCAGGCATAGGTCTCAGCTACAGCGGTATATAGCTGAGCTAACAGAAAAGACAGGCTGTCTCTATAGCAGCGCTGTCTTTTTTTGGTGAAAGCTACTTTGTAGAAACTTTGTCGCGCTGCCTTTTGGGACTGCTGCTATTGAACTCTAGCCTTAGGAGATTTGTGATCGCACCAACGCTTGAGGCAAGTAGAGCAGCTTACGAGTCTTAGATACGTATGCTCGGCGATTGAAGACATCGTAATCATTCTCGACAATTACGTCCAAAATCTTTCTATAGAGCATCAGCGCTGTCCATACCGGCCAGCGGGCATCCGGGTGCAGCCGACTGATTCCACCTTCTGCTTCTCGATAGTACTTGAGCGCTCTTTGAATTTGGAACCGCATTAGCCCCCGCCAACGATCGTCGATCACGCCTTGCAGCAATTCTTCTTGCGTATAGTCAAATAGCTCTAAATCTTCTAGTGGCAGATAGATTCGCCCTCTTCTGGCGTCTTCGCCCACGTCTCTAAGGATGTTAGTCAGCTGATTGGCAATTCCCAATGAAACAGCCTCAGGGATGGGAGGAATGGCTGGATTTGAGCGCATCCAGGGCGAAGCGTTGATCTCGGTGTCCATTCCCATCACTACCGTCGACATCAGACCGACCGTACCTGCGACTCGATAGCAGTAGAGCTTTAGTTCTTCAAAAGTTTGATAGCGAGAACGGTGCAGATCCATTCTTTGACCGGCAATCATATCTCGAAAGGGCTGGATATCTAGCTCATAGCGCTCTAGCGTGTCAACCATAGCGACGTCTAGATTGTCTTTAGGATGACCCGAAAAGAGGCTTTCTAGCGTAGATTCCCAATGGTCTAGCGTACTTTCTGTTGTGTACTTTGCCTGCGGTCCGTCTACTAGTTCATCGGTTCGGCGACACCAAACATAGATGGCCCAGATCGCTCTGCGTTTGGCTTCAGGCATGAGCAACGTCCCCGTGTAGAACGTCTTAGAGCACTCTGCGGTGATTTGACGACATTGTTCGTAGGACTCTTGGAGCGATACAAACTTAGGCGTAAGGGTCGTTGAAGGATGGGTCAGTTGCAGCATCAATGCCTCAAACTGGAAGATGAACAATAGTCGCTAGGCAAGTCGGCCAAGGGCGTCTTGAGCAATCGCGATCGCCCGCAGGGAATCGTTGTTTCCCGACGTGGCTAGGCGATGCGTAATTTCCTTATTATATGTTTCAAAGCGTTACATTTTGAGGCGAACCTTAATTTCTCTTGTAGCAAGGGCATTTTTAGCCGCCACCAAAGATTAAGGCAAAGCAGCCTTTCATCCTTTGCCCTCTCAGCGATTCGTCAGGCAATTTGTCAGGCAATCTATTTACTCTACCACCCTCTTTTATTCTCTTTCTTCATAGAATTTCTTCGAGATCTGTTGCCAGCTCAGTGTTTGCATCGAGCTATTATGAAAACCTTCTAGAGGTGAGTATCTGACGTGCGTTAATGCACCTGTGTGAGTGTATTAGCGATTAGGCTTACACAAGAGAGATAGAAGTCATAGAGAAATACAGAAATAGAGTGGATTGAAGGGAAACTGATGACACAGGCTAACGTGGACTTTTTGCAGCAAAGCGACCCAGAGCTGGCCGCCATTATCGATAGGGAATTAAACCGCCAGCAGACTCATTTAGAGCTAATTGCCAGTGAGAACTTTACGTCTCCAGCGGTGATGGCAGCTCAAGGCTCTGTTTTGACAAACAAGTACGCTGAAGGGCTGCCGAACAAGCGCTACTATGGCGGCTGCGAGTTTGTCGACCAGGCAGAACACCTGGCAATCGAACGGGTGAAGACTCTGTTCGGCGCTGCCCACGCAAATGTTCAGCCTCACTCGGGTGCCCAAGCCAACTTTGCTGTGTTTCTAGCACTGCTGAAGCCGGGCGATACGATTCTAGGGATGGATTTATCTCACGGTGGCCATCTGACTCACGGCTCACCCGTGAACTATTCAGGTAAATGGTTCAACGTGGTTCAATACGGCGTTAGCCAAGCAACAGAACAGCTTGATTTTGACGAAATCCGTAGGATAGCCATAGAGCATCAGCCGAAGCTGATCATCTGTGGATACTCGGCGTACCCTCGGACGATTCACTTTGAGAAGTTCAGAGCGATCGCAGATGAAGTCGGAGCGTACCTGATGGCTGATATCGCCCATATTGCTGGGCTAGTCGCCACTGGGCACCATCCTAATCCGCTGCCTCATTGCGACGTGGTCACCACAACGACCCACAAGACGCTGCGTGGACCGCGCGGTGGGCTGATCATGACTCGCGACGCTGATCTGGGCAAAAAGTTTGATAAGGCCGTCTTCCCTGGTAGCCAAGGTGGGCCATTAGAGCATGTCGTGGCCGCTAAGGCAGTTGCCTTTGGCGAGGCGCTACAGCCTGAGTTCAAGACCTATTGTGAGCAAGTGATCAAAAACGCCCAAGCGCTGGCCGCGCAGCTTCAAAAGCGAGGCATTAAGGTAGTGTCTGATGGCACAGACAACCATCTGGTACTCGTCGATCTGCGCTCTATTGGCATGACTGGCAAGATTGCTGATGCTTTGGTGAGTGAAGTTAATATCACCGCTAATAAGAATACGGTGCCTTTCGATCCAGAGTCTCCATTCGTCACCAGTGGGCTGCGTCTAGGTACGCCTGCTATGACGACGCGGGGAATGGGCGAAGCAGAGTTTGCTGAGATTGCCAATATCATCGCCGATAGGCTGCTAAATCCTGACGATAGCAACGTGGAATCAGACTGCCGGCAGCGGGTGCTTGATTTATGCGATCGCTTTCCGCTCTATCCTCACCTGCGATCGCCCGAGCCAGCGCTTGTCTAAGTTTTAGCCGTGGTTTTGGTCGCTATTCGTTGCGGACTGCTGTACTCAGAAAACAGCACAGAAGATCTAAGAAACTAAACCTTCTACGATCCTATCTATTGAAACCCCAAGCATTTCTATTGATGCTTGGGGTTTTGTCAGAATTCATTTTCCGGCCTGTTGTAGCTAGCGCCGAATGCATCCGTATGCTGATTAGCCACTATGCTAGCTGGCTACTTTGAACTTTGGTAGTGAGGGTTTCACTATCAAGGGAAGCCTGAGCGAAGTGACCAGCGCTATGGACCTAGCCGGGATATCTTACCGCTTTCATAAGATATGCTCAGCCCTTATTTGTGTCTTCGGTAGCTGGCAAAGGCTATACTATCGCCGAACGATGATAAATTGACAGAAATTGAACTTACATGACGCTTGTTGCGTCCGGCAGCAGCGTCCCCAAGAGCTAATCCTTTCGCAGTGGATTTGTTCCGAGCCTTACTATTGAAAGGGCTCATCTTTGAACTTTGCCCACCCTATCTCCTCCCTCCGATGGCATTTTCGTTCTACCATCTGTTCGCTTTTATTCTCTCTGCTCTTGTTGTCCTATGTCTAACGCCGCTGGTTAGAAAAGCAGGACTTGCCAGCGGCAGAGTAGATTTACCTGGAGCCCGAAAAGTTCACAGCCAGCCGATGGTTCGTCTAGGCGGTGTTTCTATCTTTGTCGGTGTTTTGGTTGCGCTGCTATCAGTGTGGGCTGCGGGTGGGTTTTTGGGTAGCGACGGTGAACCGGTAGAGCGCATCTCTGAATATTCAGTTTGGGGCGTGACGATAGGCGGCCTAGCCTTTTTTCTAATTGGCTTAATCGACGACTTATTCGGCCTATCGCCGATCAGTCGTTTGTTCATGCAGTCTGCGGTGGCGTCGGTTGCCTGGTGGGTAGGCGTCGATATTCGGTTTTTGACTATTCCTTTTATTGGTATTACTCAGCTACCAGCTTGGTTGAGTCTAGTAGTCACTATCTTCTGGCTAGTTGGTATGGCCAACGCGATCAACTGGATTGATGGCCTAGATGGCTTGGCAGCAGGCGTTTCTGGAATTGCTGCGGTTGTGATGGTGGTTGTGAGCCTGTACATGGGACAGCCAGCGGCGGCCCTGATTGCAGCAGCTTTGGCTGGGGGGTCTTTGGCATTCTTGCGCTACAACTTCAATCCGGCTCAGATATTTATGGGCGATGGTGGCGCTTATTTTATTGGCTTTACGCTAGCGGGTGTGGGCGTCATCGGTCTGGTCAAAGGCGTTACGACCGTTGCAGTCCTGTTGCCTTCGCTGACGCTAGCGGTGCCCATCTTGGATATGTCTGCGGTGATTTTGCTGCGAATGCGCCAGGGGCTATCGCCTTTTGTCGCCGATAAGCGCCATTTGCACCACCGTTTGCTCAATGCTGGATTCTCTCATCGATTCACGGTGATGTTTATCTATGTGTTAGCGCTGTGGGTGGGCAGCTTGGCGATGGCGTTTTCCGGGCTGAGAGCGGGTATTCCTTTTGTGTTTGCATCGACGGCGCTGCTGAGCTTCACTGGCTGGAAGGCGGTGCGTTTGGCCAAGTAGTTATCTGTTGCTCATGGGTCTTTGGAGCTAACCCTTTAGTCACTGATTGCCTGTTTTGCTTGCCTGTTTTGGTCACTCGTCCCTTTTTTCAGGTCGTACGGGTATTAGGTTGTTTAGGCCCATATGGATACGGGTAGGGCTGGCGTAAGTTTTTAGCTTGATATAGATGAAAAGTTTCAGAGATTTCGCCGCCTCGTCTAGTAGAGATTTGAGCCAGCGGGATGATATCGGAAAAGTAAGGGGCGATCGCATCCACCTCTTCTATAAGAGAATCTTGGTTCAAGCTGACAAATAGCGCATCTTTTCCAATCCACTGCGCTGGATCGAACCAAAAAGCATAGCCACGCGGATCGATTGTGAAGCTGCTTACCGGCAAATCAACCTCTCTTGGCATCGCTAGGGCGATATATCCACTGAGCCAATATCTCGATGTGATGACAAAGTCGACGCTTTTAATAGCGACTCTAAATTCAGCAGATTGATCGAGTCGTCGACGCAGCTGCATCACATCTATCAGCTCTGTAGAAGGATCTTGCTCGATTGCGACCACGCCACCCAAAAGGGCATAGTCGCCCGACTTTTGCAGTGTGCCTAGCGTGATATGGGTTAGCGCGAACATCAGCAATACGCCTATTGTCAATGCTGACGACATCAGCCAGCGGCGTACCTTCGTTAGTGGCCAGCTTGAGGCAGCGTAGCCCAGCAAAATGACTAGGCTCCAAAGCCCAGAGGCAGGCCAAGCAGGAAAGGTGTGAGTCGCACCGCCGATCAAGGTAAATCCGAGGGCAACCGGCAATCCACTCCAAAGAAGAAAGCCGATCTTGCTAGAGATTATTTGCGACTGATGGTTCAACTCGCCAGTGCGTCGACCAAGACGCTGACTACCGCGCTGACTAATTCGCCAGCCAGGCATCCAAGCAGGCAGCTGGCTAATTAGCGCTTTGACAATCGCCCACCACAGCGGCAGCGCCATACTAGGAAACAGGTAGCCAAACTGAGCTAGCACCGCCCCTAGCAACAGCGTGAACGAATAGCTATTGCTATCATCTCCATATTCTGTGAAGCGATCGCCTAGCTGAAACTGAAACGAAATCCAATCGTGGCTAGCGTTCCAATACAGCAGCGGCAGCAGCGTCAACCCAAAGGCCACACAGCCGTATGCCAACCACTTCGATCTAAATACGACTCGATGGGGCGCACTAGTTAAGCAAAAACCGATAAGGCTTAGCCCTATGATGAAGCCGTGATATTTGCTAAGACAGGCTAGTCCAATGGCGATCGCAATTAGGACAATTTGAGCGGTGGGACTGTAGCTGTAGGCATTGCGCTGTGAGTCACCCTGTGAGTCACTTAGCGAACAACCCTGCGGATAGAATTCGCGAGCGCAGAGGTAGAGGGCCAGACTCCAGAAGAAAATCAGGGCGTTGTCTGGAGCAGCGAGAACGCCGAAGCTGAGGACGAAAAGTGGAACGAGAGAGGCGATCGCACAGCTAATTAATCCCGTCCGAGGGCCAAACAGCCATTTTCCCGTCGCATAGAGCAGCCATAGACTCGCCGTGAACAAAACCAACGCGCAGAGCCGCATCGTCAACGGCGTGGCTATTCCCGTCAGCCAGATGCCTAGACCAGTTGTAACGGCGACAGCAGGCGGGTGGTCAAAATAGCTCCAGGCCAGATTTTGCGTATAGAGAAAGTAGTAGGCTTCATCAAAGCCGACGGGTAAAAAGTAGGCGATGATGCTACGAAAGAGCAACCCGCCTAGCAGCAGTCCCCAAGGGGTCGTGAGCGAACTGGCCCACCTTCGAATACGCACATTCTGCCCTTTGGCTTTGGTTCGTTTAACTAGATCGGCGGGAATTCCCACGCTACAGGCTTGTCCTTAGCGTGGGATGAAAGCCAGGTGAGTGATAGCGAACAGTCTAATCAGGTCTGTCCTGATTTTGGACGTAAGCTTTGAGCTCGTCAACGGTTACCCCACCACAACTCGCTATAAAGTAACCACTAGTCCACAGCACTTT
>NZ_JADEXO010000266.1 GCF_015207105.1 cf. Phormidesmis sp. LEGE 11477 | reverse complement strand
GTCATCGGCAAGGTAGACGTCAGAGGAACCGTCTCAGACGATTCTCTGCTGGCGGCAGAGCAATTTACCAAGCAGGTAAAAATTGAGCGACAGACCATCGACCCTGAGTTAGATAGTAGATTCCTCACGCCCTCGAAGGTTTCCTCCGATATAGACGCACCTATCGTGACACTGGCGCTAGTAGAAGATACTGGCAGTGCTGACGATGACGTTACTTCTGTTCCTACAGTTGCTGGAACCGTCTTAGACCAGAGTGATATCGCTGGGCTCAAGATTTCTTTGGTGGATGCAGCAGACAGTAGCCCCCCGATCAGCAGCTACGTCGATGCCTCCCAATACTTGCAATCAGGCAGTTTCACACTAGATATAGCCGCGCTAGAAACCGCGCTAGGTCAGCCTTTGGCAGACGGTCGCTATACGTTAAGGGCAGTTGCAGAAGATAGCTTTGGTAACGTGTCTGAGCCCGTAGCCTATAGCTACACATTTGATACAGAAGGGCCAGCACTGTTGGTGACTGAGCTACAAACAGTAGCCACTGAAGATGGCTTGATTCGTTTAGTTGGTTCTGTAAACGAAGCGGTAACAGCAACCGTTACCCTAGCAGGCGAGACACCCATTACTTTCGAGATTCCAGCCGGAACGTTTGAACAGGCGCTGCAAGCGCTGCCGACAGAAGCTGGTGACTATGCGCTAGCGCTGACGCTGACCGATGCTGCAGGCAACATAACGCAAACGACGCTTGACTTTGTTGTAGAAGACGACACGTCAGGCCCTGGTACAGATCTAGCCCCTATCTTCGAATCGATTGAGCCGCTTACCGTTACTGCCGGACAAAAGATAGAGATTCCGCTGACGGCAACCGACCCTGAAGGTCAAATAGTCACCTACTCGTTTAAGAGCGAGGGAGACCTACCCACCGGTCGGTTAGATGGTTCTGGCAGGCTTATCTTTGAACCCACCCCGAACCAGATCGGCACCTATGACTTTACGCTAGTAGCCACAGATGGCGTCAACGAGACTACGCAACAAGTCTCTTTAACCGTAGCGCCAGACCCTGATACCACTACTCGCATCTCCGGTCAGATTCTAGACACAGAAGGTAATCCGCTGGCTAACCTACCGCTAGCGCTAGGCCGCTTGCAGGTAGTCACAGATGAAAACGGCTACTTCACCTTTGTTGTTCCTGAGACTAGCTTCCCAACCGAAGAGATCGATATCGCTATCCCGCTTGGAGATTCGGCCTTCGATCCCTTCTTCACCGGTACGAGCGAAATTAACCTGCGCCGCACAACCTTTGATGGTGCTACGGGCACGAGCATCAGCAACCCGCTGCGCCACCCCAACCTGGTGAGCACCTTCATGGATGCGAGCATGGTGTATGGCACCAATGAATCGCGGGCCATAGCCCTAAGAACCAACGATGGCACCGGACGACTGAAAGTCTCAGACGGTGATTTATTACCAATCAACAACAGCGAGACATTTCCAGACGGTGTGCTGGCCAACAGCAATCG
>NZ_JADEXO010000265.1 GCF_015207105.1 cf. Phormidesmis sp. LEGE 11477 | reverse complement strand
GTTTCCGTCCCCTTGTATGTTTAGAGGTAGGAGCGGTAGACCCAAATCCCCTAGAGCAGAGAGTGCCGTCGCAACGAACGAAAGTGGAAGTCTGAGAGTCTTCTGAAGTACGCTAAGCGTAGGAGCGTCAGACCCAATCCCCTGGTTCGTGAGCACTTGTTCATAGTTCGACCGTAAGCTTGGTCGCCGCTTCTATTCAGGCTGTTGAGAACTCGAAAAATCGCCAGGTCCACTCGCTAAGTTGATGAAGTGAGACCGTATCGCGCAAGGAAGAGCGCAACGTCTGAATAGTCAAACGATAGCATAAAAGTGGAGCTATATCATGTCAACAGAAGTCGCGAGACCCGTTGAATGGGTGGGCATTGACGTTTGTAAAGCCAAGCTAGATGCCTACGTCTTGAGTAAGCAAGCCTATCGCATCTTTGAGAACACCGAAGCAGGCATAGTTAAGCTGATAGCGTGGCTGCGAACGTATGAAAACGTACAGGTTGTCTGTGAAGCGACAGGGGGCTACGAAGCAGCAATGGCAAGGCAACTGCACGCAGCGAGTCTGCCTGTGAGTGTCGTTAACCCTCGTCCGGTCCGAGACCTGGCTAGAGCGCTGAGCAAGTTAGCCAAGACAGATCCGATAGACGCATATGTGATAGCCAAGTATGGCGAAGTCACCGAACCCGCGCCGACAGTATTCGTGAGTGAACTCGAAGATGAGCTGAAGCAGTGGGTGACCAGAAGGCAGCAGCTAGTCGAGATTCTCAGCGCAGAGAAGAACCGCCGCACGCTGCTACTGAGAGGCGTTGCCAGAGACGAAGTGAATGAACATATCGAGTGGTTAGAAGAGAAGATCAAGCAGCTTGATGGAAAGATTGACACGCTGAGTGAATCGACGGCTGAGTGGCGATCACGCAAAGCTATCCTGCGATCGCCTAAAGGTATCGGACCTGTCATCTCAGCCAGCTTTCTGGTACTACTGCCAGAGCTAGGTAAGCTGAATCGAGGACAGATAGCTGCGCTGGCAGGCTTAGCTCCGTTTAATAGAGATAGTGGTAAGTTCCGAGGACAGCGCAAGATCTGGGGTGGACGCGGTTCAGTGCGAGCATTGCTATACATGGCGACGCTATCAGCACTGCGGTCAAATCCGCCGATTCGATTGTTCTATCAGCACCTGCTAGAGAAAGGGAAAGTCAAGAAAGTGGCGATTATTGCCTGTATGAGGAAGTTGCTCATCTGCCTGAACTCGATGGTAAAGAACAACGAAATGTGGGACGACTACAAGGTGACTGCATTGCTGCAAAAGCCCTGATTCTGTTTGGTTTTAGCTGCCTCAGAACAGTCGTTCGGTCAGCGCTTTCTATCAATTTATCGCCTTTTTTTTGACTCACAGAAGACGGGCTATATGAACCTGCTTATTTTTGACAACAACAGACCAAAAGAGAGAAGAAAGCAAGCTTGAACAGCTCACTTTCTTCTGAAAAATTACTCAACCACCCTTGACAGCAAACATAATCGCTTGCGGGGTAATGGAATT
>NZ_JADEXO010000029.1 GCF_015207105.1 cf. Phormidesmis sp. LEGE 11477 | reverse complement strand
CGCCCACCATTGGCACCTGCCGCTTTTGCGACTCGATGTCGGCAGACTCTTCGGTGGACTAGTCGGCGAATCAGAATCGCGCACCCGACAAATGATTCAGCTAGCCGAAGCCCTGGCCCCCTGCATTTTATGGATTGACGAAATTGATAAAGCCTTTGCCGGATTCGATGGACGCGGTGACTCTGGCACCACCAGCCGCGTCTTTGGCACGTTCATCACCTGGCTAGCCGAAAAATCTTCCCCCGTTTTTGTGGTTGCGACCGCCAACAATATTCAATCGCTTCCCCCCGAAATGCTTCGCCGTGGCCGCTTCGATGAAATTTTCTTCGTCGGCCTGCCCAGTCAAGAAGAACGCGAAGCCATCTTTGCGGTGCATCTGGCTCGCCTGCGTCCGCACAACCTTGCTAGCTACGATATCAATCGCCTAGCCTATGAAACGCCCGATTTCTCTGGTGCAGAAATTGAGCAGTCTATTATTGAAGCCATGCACATTGGCTTCAGCCAGAATCGAGACTTCACCAGCGACGACGTGCTAGAAGCCGTCAGCCAGATCATTCCGCTCGCTCGTACTGCCAAACATCAGATAGAAGCCCTCCAGCAATGGGCCGCTGATGGCCGCGCTCGCCTAGCCTCTAGGCAATCCCCCCTAACGGAGCGGATTGAGCAGCAGCGAAATAAAGCAGACTGATCGCCCCCCTTCACGCTGCGCCCCCCTTCACGCTATAACCATAGAAATCTTTCGGCTTGGCACCGCGCCAAAGCTTGCTAACCATGGTAATGAGAAACTTTCTGCTGGGTCTAAGCAAATTTATTCTGGGCCTGATCCTAGCCATGCTGATCATGACCTTAGCAGGCGCTTCCATGCTGAGGTATTTCATGGCTCGCAACGCCGAACCCCCTGAAAGACCTACCTACACCAACGACCTGCCAGAACCGCCGCCCGAAGCAAGTGCCCCTGAAGCCGAACAGCCATCAGCAGATGCTGCCGCAGCACCCGCATCAGAACCCACCGCACCAGAACCCGAACCACTTGCAGAAGGCACCTACACTGCGATCGTCACCCCATCAGTCGGCCTGATTCTGCGATCGGGTCCAGGGACAGACTATGACAATATCGGTGGCGTTGGCTATCAAGAGAGTGTCACTGTCCTCGGGGAAGACAGCGGCTGGCTAAATATTCAGCTCAGCAACGGCGAAGAAGGCTGGGTCAAAGACGGCAACCTTAGGCAGCAGTAATGCTTGTCAATGGGCTATTGCTGTCTAAGTGAGCGCTCAAGTATATGTATCGAGTTTCTAAAAATTCGTTTAGGAAAAGATATGAGGTTTCCTGACAAAAGATCAACAATCTCCTTTGCCAGAAGTTGTCTAGCGAGTTTTCTCCTTAGACAACTGAGTTTCTTGAGTGTAGGAGTTGTATAGACAATTTCTCCGAGTGTAACGCTGTTTCTTTCACGAAATCAGAAGGAAATCAAGCGGAAGATTGCTTACGTTGTAACTCTGCCTCAGTTTTCCTACGAAGCAGGCACTATAAGACTTAGATGCGCTCAGAGTCTGTTGAGGGAGATTGAGGATCAGAAGACAACAAATTTTAGAGAGTATGGTCCGGTTAGAAAAGCATCAAATGTCTGGCAGCTAATTCGAGTAGAAGAATATTGAATTTAGGTGAGCGAGAAAATGAATCTGGACAATCTAGTTCAAACGCTTACTCAAACACATCAATCTCTTCAGCGGCAGGCTAGCCGAGCTGTCAACTATTCGCTTGTTGTCCGAAATTGGCTATTCGGCTACTACATCGTTGAGTTTGAACAGCAGGGAGAAGATCGAGCAGAGTATGGTAGTCGCTTGATGAAAGATTTAGCTCAACGGCTGAAGTTGCTAGGTGTTCCAAGCTGCTCGGTGTCCAATCTTAGAAACTTTCGTCAGTTCTATCAGACCTATCCTCAGATTCACCAGACAGTGTCTGGTGAATTAATCCCGGATATTCCTCTGAAGCAATTAAGCGAACAATTTCAGCTTAGCTGGTCACACTATCAAACATTAATGGGCATTCGGAATACAAAAGAACGTGCCTTCTACGAAGTTGAATCCGTCTCTAATCAATGGTCTGTTCGCGAACTCAAACGCCAAATCAATTCTGCACTTTTTGAACGCTTATCCTTGAGTCGAGATACTGATGAAATCAAGAGGCTATCGAGCAAAGGACAAATTATAGAGGCACCGCGCGATGTCCTTAAAGATCCGTACGTTCTAGAATTCTTAGAGCTGAAACAGCATCCCAACTACTCAGAAAACGAGCTCGAAACCGCTATTATCGACAAGCTAGAGGACTTTTTACTAGAGCTTGGCAAAGGATTCTTTTTTGGTGGCAGACAAAAGCGCTTCAGTTTTGCAGAAGACCACTTTTATGTCGATTTGGTTTTTTACAATCGCTTACTACGCTGCTACGTACTCATAGACCTGAAAATAGGCAAGCTGACACATCAAGACCTTGGTCAGATGCAGATGTATGTGAACTACTTCGACCGCTACGTCAAAACGGAAGACGAGAATCCGGCTATCGGCATTGTACTGTGCAAACACAAAGAAGATGCGCTAGTTGAGCTGACGCTACCGCAGGATGCCAATATCTTCGCCTCTCAGTATCAGCTCTACTTGCCTAGCAAAGAAGAATTACGCCAGCAAATTCAGGCCGCTGCTCAGGAAGTGGGGCAATAGGCTAGCGGGCAAGACGGATCTAATTTTTCTGAGAGCTGTGTTAAGAAAGATCTCTCAATTCAACGGTTGATTACAGAACCTCTCTAGAGAACTAGGTAAAGTTACGCCGAATGATAGGTTGAGATCGCTATAACAAAGCCGTTCTCTATCAGGTTGACCAACCTATGCAACGATCAGGTAAAGACTGGGTAGGCTCATTGGTGATCGCAGCTCTCGGCGCTGGCGTGATCACTAGTTTCGCCGTTAGTCTGGGGCAAAGTCCGATTGATGGGATTGGGATTACTGCGATCGCGGCTATGCTGGCTGTGACTATTGACAGCTTGCTTTAGCGCCTAGCTTTGCTGTATAAACGTCCCCATGCTATTTGTCACCAATCGAGTCCTAGAGCAAGGACTCACCCCGCTGCCCGCTCCAGGGGTAGATATTCGTCTAGAGCGATCTGTTAACTTCGTCCTTGAAAATAACCAAGCAGAGCAATCATTCTATTGCTGTCGTCGAACGGGCCTATTCGACTACACCGAAATCGGCAGCAGTAACTTTTTTGACGAACTGAGAATAATTGACGCCGACCAGATTTTATTCTTTATCCACGGCTTCTCTACCCAGCCCGAAGAAGCCTTCGCTCAAGCCGAACAGCTTCAAAACCTGCTCGATGCGCTTTATCAAACTGACCGATCCAGTTTCATTCAAAGCCCAAAGATCAAGGTCATTCCGCTAATCTGGCCCTGTGACAACGACTTTGGCAAAGTCCGCGACTACTTCGACGATCAAAAGTCTGCCGACGCCAGCGCCTTTTCCTACATGCGCCTGCTGCAAAAGTTCTTGAGCTGGCGAGAAGAGAACAGCACGCTAGACAATCCCTGCTTGAAGCGGGTCAACATGCTCTCTTTTTCTATGGGCAACCGGGTTCTGCGCGGGGCGCTTCATCTAGCCGCCAAATACTATCCTCAAAACAGCTTAGGACTGCTCTTTAGAAATGTCTTTATGTGCGCGGCTGATGTCGTCAACGAAACCCTAGAACCTGGTAAGGCAGGTGGCGTCATACCCCTTGTGAGCCGCAATGTGGTGACCTACTACGCCGCTGACGATTTGGCTCTGCGCGCTAGCAAAGTCGCTAACATTAGCAATGCCTCTCGCCGACTTGGACACACTGGCCCAGAAGATCTAGCTAAAGTAGCTAACAATGTATACGCTATCGACTGCGACGATTTTAACAACCAGTATGACCGGGTGGGCCATATCTATTTTCTAGACAATCCAGAAACGGGTGATGCTGGACTGCTCTTGCGGCACGCCTGGGAATGTATGCGTACAGGCCGCGTCCCTGTTGATCCGGCTAGGGCCAGGCCGATCAACCGCATAGAGATTTTGGGCAGTTCAAGGTAGTCTTGGCCTACGATGCTAATCTCCAGCCTACGATGCTAATCTTAGCCTACGACGCTAATCTCAGCCTGTGGCACTAATCTTAGCCTGTGGCACTAAGCGGTCTGAACATCTTCTATAGACAGCCCACATTATAGATAGCTCATATGTCTTTCTTGCATTCTGTTGCTTTTGCAGGTTTAACTGGCTTAGCTGCGATCGCAACAAATACTATCCCAGCAGAATCCCGCTCTGCGATGCCTGTTGCAGCTATTCCGCTCATTCGCGAGGCCCCTACCGATCTACAAGGCGCATTAGCGAATGACTTTGTGGTGTCTCAACAAACGCCTTACAGTACCGGTCGTAATGAAATTCTAAGCATCTCGCCTTCTACAGGCACTCGGCAGCTACATGAAGTCAGCTTGCCAGATACAGGCAGGTTCCAACTGTATGAAACTCGCTTTAGCAATGTTTCTGTGCCAGAGCCCGATCAGGTCATAGATGAAGATCGTTCGTTGAGCAATCAGCAGATTGCAGCCAGCCTCAGCCAATTTAGTATCCGCTACAACAACAATCAGCCTGCGATCGCGCAGCTAGCGGACGGGGCTTCAGCTACATTTGAGTCAGGACAAATCGTCGTGCGATCGCCCAGTGGCCAAGTTGTAGAAACGCTCAGCGGCGAGTCTACCAATCACTCTATTGACTATCAGATCGTCACTGACCAGACCATTACCGACCAGACCATTACCGACTGGGCAAACAAATCCTTTCAGCTTGCACAGACTGACACCGATAGCTGTCAGCAAACTATTCGCACTCGCTTCTACAATATGTCGGTAGCCGTAGGCAGTGGTGCCAAAACCCTTGAGCAAGCCCAGTCAGACTACGGCAAACTGTTCAACTGGATACTGACTTTTAGCGCCAAAGCACTAGAAAATTCAACCGTCCCTAACTCTCGCAATATCACCTTTCAGTCTGTTGCCTGTCAGCCGCCTGTTCTTTGCAACGAACCGCAAACCTACGAAGGCGCTAACGAAATTAGAACCGATCTATTCCGCCTACCCAAAGGCCGCAACCCGTTAGTGACTTTGCAATACGAATTTTATGAGATTCCCGATCGAATAGAGCTGTACTACGACGGCGAAATGATCTTTGCGGTCGGCCCCGCATCAGGTTACGACATCACTCAAATTGCCTCTTTGCCAGATAACACGAACTATGTCGGCGTCAAAGTAATTGGCAATACTGATTCTGGCACGCTATGGAACTACACGATTCTCTGCGACAGTGAGCTTTGACCTGCCCTTAAGAGCATTTTGAAGCTAGCGTCAGGTGTAGAGCAAAGTGATGAGCACTGGCTATAGCTCATTGGTATCAAGGTGTAACAGCTTGATACTGATCGCGTGGTTCTGACTTAAATTGTCTGTAGATTAAATTAATTTGTATACAGGGAAATTGAATATGCTCAAGCGCCGCTTGCTCTCTTTTGGACTGGCTGTCATTACCCTACTTGCTATTATTACGCCTGGCAGCCACGCCGAAGAATATACTGCTAGCTGTGTCGATACGATCAGCCAAGCCGATCAGCTCTATCTAGAAGGCAATACCACCGCTGCTGAACAGCTCTATCGCCAGTGCAAGTCAGCCGGATCGAGTACTGTTGCCACCTATTTTCCAGAGCCAGTCACCGATATCACTCAGCTCGGGGCCAACGAACAAAGTAACTGGCAGCAGGCTCAAACTAGCCTCAGCAGAAATCGGCCAGAGCGGGCGCTGGTGTTTCTTAACAATCTGCTAGCGCGATCGCCAGAATTTGTTCCTGCCTATAGCCCGCTAGCCGAAACTCTCCAAGACACTGAAGCTTCAGATGAAGCACTAGCTGTTCTAGAGCAAGCCTCCACGCTGTTCCCCCGCGACGCCGACATTGCCAGCGCTCGAACTGACGCCCTGCGTAGCGCTGGCCAGCCATTAGAGGCTTCGATTGCAGCGCGGCTGTTTGCGATGGTGAATCCCGATCACCCAGAGGTCAACAGTTTTGAAAAGAGTGCAGAGCGGGATCTAAAGCGATTTAAGTCTTCTGTGCGATCGCAATATCTAGCGCAAACCGGCCTTGGCATCATCGGCAACATCTTTCTAGGGGGCGGCAGCGCCCTCGAAAACGCGCTCAATCCACAGACGCTACAGGCCGTTCAGATGATCGTAGAAGGCGAATCAAACATAGGGAGTCGCTTTGCTGCTCAATACGTATCTGATGCTCAAGCTAGCAACAAACTGTTTGAAGATCCTGTCGTCATCGACTACGTTACCCGCATTGGCGAAGACGTTGCCGAACTCATGGGCCGTGACGAATTTGAATACGAGTTCTGGGTGATAGAAGATCCTTCAATCAATGCCTTTGCGCTACCGGGCGGCAAGGTGTTCGTCCATACGGGCGCAATCCTAGCGGCTAATTCTGAGTCTGAGCTGGCTGGTCTGATGGGCCATGAGGTTGCTCACGCCGTCCTTTCACATGGCTACCAGAGCATGTCACAGGCCAGTCTATTAGCCGCTGCCAACAACGTCATTCCGGCAGGTGGCAATCTGCTGGGCTTAGTTTCTCTCAATAACAGTCGTCAAAACGAGCGCCAGTCAGATATTTTGGGCACTCGCGCCGTTGCTGGGGCAGGCTACGCCGCCGACGGACTCCACAACTTCTTTCAGACGCTCAGTGAGCAAGGTGGCCAAAGACCGCCTGAATATCTGTCCACTCACCCGGCAACGACAACGCGGCTGTCTTACTTAGACGCGCTGATTGACGAGAATGGCTACAATCGCTTTGCCTACGAGGGGATTGCCCGTCACCGCGAAATTCAGCAGCGGATTCGTGAAACGCTAGGCAGCTAGGGATGGCGATAGAGAACGGGGTCCTAATTCAGCACTTCTAGTTCAGTACTTCTAGTTCAGCACTTCTAGATAGTCGCGGACGCGGTTGCGGCGCTTAGGCTGGCGCAACTTTTGCAGAGCCTTGGACTCAATCTGTCGAACGCGCTCACGAGACAGCTCTAGCGTGCGACCAATTTCAGCAAGGGAATAGGGGACGCCGTCACCTAGCCCAAAGCGTAGGGTGATGACTTCTTGCTCGCGGGTCGTCAGGTCGGTGAGTAGCTGATTGAGGTCGCGTTTGAGAGATTCTCGCATGAGCTTATCTTCAGGAGACATATCTTCCGTCTCTAGCAGATCGCCTAGCTCTGTATCCCGATCTTTGCCGACTTTGGTGTCTAGCGAAACCGAGCGAGGCACTTTTAGCAGGACTTCTCTCACTTGAGCGACGGTCATGTCTAGCTCTTTGGCAATGTCTTCGACTTTGGCGGTGCGGCCCTGGGTCTGAGAGATCTTGCGCTGGGCTTTTTTGATTTTGTTGAGCTTTTCAGTGATGTGGACGGGCAGGCGGATGGTGCGGCTTTGGGTGGCGATCGCACGGGTGATTCCCTGGCGAATCCACCAATAAGCATAGGTGCTAAATCGATAGCCCTTAGTCGGATCAAACTTTTCGACCGCGCGTTCTAGCCCCAGCGTCCCTTCCTGGATCAAATCCAGCAGCTCTAGACCTCGGTTCTGATATTTCTTCGCGACAGAGACGACTAGGCGCAAATTAGCCTTGATCATGTGCTCTTTGGCTCGCGTTCCCTCGTTCTGAATCTCGACGATTTCTTCTACGCTGAGCTCTGCTAGCTCTGCCCAGAG
Organism: cf. Phormidesmis sp. LEGE 11477; assembly: GCF_015207105.1. GTDB lineage: Bacteria > Cyanobacteriota > Cyanobacteriia > Phormidesmidales > Phormidesmidaceae > Phormidesmis. Next base: position 46,890 of record NZ_JADEXO010000029.1, on the reverse strand, counting down.
TCGCTTACCTTGCGCTAGCGTTGGCTTTAGATCTTTGATATCGACCTCAGCCGTCTTTGCCCATCGCTCTAGGGAAGGCCGATGACCTAGCTGGGCGCTCAGTTGCGCTTTGGTGTTTAGCAAATGCACATAGGTAGCAAGTAGACCGCCGGTCTCTTCAGCCGTTTTGTCTCGCAGTGCTAGCAGCTCCATATGCTGCTGTACTTGCTGAGCCTCGGCCACCTCTTCGTCGCGCTCTAGTAAGCTGACCCGACCAATTTCTTGCAGATATAGCCGCACCAGGTCTGTTGAACGAGTCGCTCTAGGATTAGTATGATTTTCTGAATCTAATCCCTCGATATGAACATCGTTAGATCCATCCTCCTCACCTGCTTCGTCCTCGTCGTCTTCTGGCATTACTAGCTCCGTACCAGAGGGTTCATCATCAGAAGATCCGCCTGTTGCGTGAGGACTACCGTCTGATGTATAGCCGTTCCTATCTGGTGGCACACTAGCCGCAGAGCCAGTAGTTGGTTTTGCGACAGAGTCGAATGTAGCTTTCATGATGGTGCGAGATAGCGAGTACAGAGTTGAGAATCGGCGAAGCTCACCCCTTGTGTAAGAAGTATGCCCAACCGATTGGGGCTTGGAGCAGAACGAGGTTTTGCTCAAGATTCGCTTCACTACAGAACTCTTCAGTTAAAACCACAGATATTTTGCTGTTTTCTGATAAGAGAGCGTTAAAGTTAACGATTGCCTCGGCTCTACTGAAGAGATACCAGCTTGCTCTTGCTTAAGTAGAATCCGCTATTCCACGTTTGTCATTGGCACAGAGCAAAAGAGTACAGAGCAAAGGGGTACAAGGCCGCTAGCTCGGATCGTAGAAGCAGGCTAGCGATCGCCCCAAAACGGCTTTAGCATCTGTAGAGCGCAGACTTTATCGGCACGGTTCTTGCTTTTAATCTCTTTGCTTTTAATAAACTTATCGCCGCTTGATCTGTAGGCACCTGGTATTCTGGCTCTAGACTGAGTTGTCTGCCGCTTTCCCTGTGATGAGCGAATGAACGCATGGGTAATCCAACTTCCATTGTGGAAGAAATGTTTGAGCTGCTGCCAAATTTACGCACTCAAATGTATTTCAAAACATCGCTGACAGCGCTCTCTCATGCCATGGAGGATCAGGTCCTAGCAGGCTCAGAGCAGCAGCCGTTGATTATCGCCAGCTTTCAGCAAGAAAGGTTCTACCGCCAAGAAGCCCAGCGCTACGTGCGGATCGGAGAGACGAGCGATCAGGTCTATGTGCTCTCAGCTAGCGACACCCAGTTTAATAAAACGGCTAAAGAACAAAGCACTAACTACGAAAAGATAGATTTTGATGAAGAAGATGCGCTCACTGAAGAGTGGCATCTGGTCGTGATCGATAAGCACTATAGCGCTGCGCTGATCTGCCGGGAGCGTCAGCCCATGTTAGTCAGTCCTAAACGCCTAGAAACTGAAACGAACCCAGACCAAGCGGCCTCTCACCTCGATCAGACGCGGCGGTTTGAGGGCATCTGGACTTTGGATAGGCAAGTTAGCTTGCGGGCGGCAAAGCTGCTGCTAGATCGCATTCAAGAATATCGACCAGACTTGGCTGCCAAGGTGGAGCGGGCGCGCGATCGCTTTATTCCCGAAATCGTAAATGAGGCTCCCGATCTAGAAAAAGTCGAAAAAGATCCCTTCGCCCAGCGGCTGATCACCTATCTGCAAGCAGGCCAGTACAAACAGCTAAAAGCCTATCGAGCGATCGCCCTTCAAGAGCAAAGAGCGCGGCTGATTAATTCCATCACAGCCGCTATTCGCAAATCGCTTAATCCGTCTGAGATCTTTGCGATCGCCGCTGCAGAGCTCGGTCGGGTTCTAGACGTTAGCCGCTGTATCATCTACCGCTGTACCGCTGACGATCCAGATGCCACCATCCAGCATGAATATCGCCAGCCCCATATCACTTCGTTAAAAGGCGCTACCTGGCCGCTGAAGCACAACCCCCTTTACCAGTGGGTAAAAGCTCAGCACCAAACCCTAGCCGTCGACGATATCAGCAATCCGAGCAGTAACCCGAGCAGCAACCAAGGCAGCAGTACAAATAGCGATCAGAGCCCACTGGCACCAGATATCGATCTGAATACAGCTCAAACTAGGCTACGACGCTGGCAAATTTTTGGCTGCTTGCTGGTGCCGTTAATTCATAAAAATCGGCTGCTCGGTATGGTCGAACTCCATCTAGATGACAAACGCAAGCATCGCTGGAGTGACGACGAAATTGGATTGAGCGAGGCGATCGCCAATCAGCTTAGCGTTGCTTTGATTCAGGCCGAAGCCTACGCCCATCTCGAAGACTTCAATCAGCAGCTCGCCGATCTAGAGCGCACCCGCAGCAACCTAATTGCTATCACTGGCCACGAGCTCCGCACCCCGCTATCCACCATTCGCGTCTGTTTGGAGAGCCTGCTGACAGAGCCCGATATGTCCGCCGACCTACGACAGGTGATGCTAGATACGGCTTTGACCGACGCCGAGCGAATGCGTAAGCTAGTTCAAGATTTTCTGACCCTCTCGCGACTAGAAAGCCAGCGCGTAGAGTGGAACCTAGAATCGCTCTCTCTGCAAGAATGTGTTGATCTGGCCCTGAGCAGTTTGCGTTGGCAGAACTCTTCTAACTCAGCCCCTGCTATCCGAATTGAAACGGACATACCAGACGAGTTGCCCTTTGTGCGGGCCGATGGCGAATGGATTGTAGAAGTTCTCTCCAAACTGCTCGATAACGCCTGCAAATTCACGGAAGGGACCAGCACAGAAGGGACTAGTGACGCAGCCAGCACCGCTGGTACTAGCACAGGCTATGGAAAGGTCACCATCAGCGCCCAGATGAGAAACGCACACACCGTTGAAGTCATTGTGGCTGATACCGGTCGAGGCATCGAAGCCGAGCGACTAGAAACGGTGTTTGAACGGTTCTATCAAGAAGAAGGTGCCCTGCGTCGATCTGTCGGCGGAACAGGACTCGGTCTAGCGATTTGTCAGCAAATCATTGAAGGGTTAAAAGGTGAGATTTGGGCGACATCGGCTGGCAAAAATCAGGGCACTCAAATTCATTTCACCCTACCTGCTGTCAGTCAAACCAGCCGCTATTCACCGACCCGCCGGGCCAAAGAACGCCCGGCCAAAAGCAGCGCTAAGATAGCTTCTAAATCAGCGACCAAGCGGCGTTAGATCGGCAATCAGTGCTAGAACAAGCCGTGAGAAGAATACACTCTATGAGTACAGTTGAAGAACTGTTACGCTTCTTTTCGGGTCTGTTAAAGTGTTCACGGCACGATGTTACGATTTGGGGCATCGTTGAGAGAGATTATTCATGGCACTAACTGGCTCAATGCCCAAATTTGGCGGCAGCACTGGCGGTCTCCTGACAGCAGCTTTTGTAGAAGAGCGGTATGCAATCACCTGGACTTCTGAGAAGGAACAGGTCTTTGAGATGCCGACAGGCGGGGCAGCCACAATGAATGAAGGTGAGAACCTATTGGAGCTAGCTCGCAAAGAACAGTGTTTAGCGTTAGGTGCTCAGCTAAGAACTAAGTTCAAGCCCAAAATCACCGACTACAAAATCTATCGCATTCTTCCTAACGGCGAAACTACCTTCCTTCACCCAGCCGACGGTGTGTTTCCTGAGAAAGTTAACGAAGGTCGTGGCTACAGCGGTAAGAAAGATCGTCGTATCGGCGAGAATCCAGATCCTGCAACTATTAAGTTCAGCGGTCAAAATACCTTTGAAACCGATCGGAAGAAAACTGATGTCAAGACAACTGGGTTGCCTCGCCCATAGTCACTGACTTCGCGAGTACTCAGTCCGTCACCGTTTAGTCCACAGTGTTTAGTCCGCAGTTGTCTAACCTACGTTGCCTATCTAATAGCTTGTTCATTTGTGAAAGCTAAGGGCAGGCAATTAGGCTATCTACCTAGCGAAAGGGCCGCTATCTTTAGCTGTCCTTTCGCTTTTTTAATAGCGAGCGTTTAAATGTATCTGTTACGTCAGTTTGTATGTTAGCTAGTTGCTTCGCTTTGTAAGAATATCTGTAGTACCTCCTACCATGATCTTTCCAGATTTTGAAGCCTTCTCGGACTTGGCCTCACAGGGAAACTTTGTACCGGTATATCAAGAATGGGTAGCCGATCTCGATACGCCTGTTTCGGCTTGGTACAAAGTTTGTGCGGGTCAGCCATATAGTTTTTTACTCGAATCGGTTGAAGGTGGAGAGACATTAGGGCGCTACAGTTTTCTAGGCTGTGACCCGCTGTGGGTGTTAGAGTCGCAGGGAGATCAGACCACACAAACCTTCCGCGATGCTAGACAGAAGGTACTAGAGGGCAATCCGTTCGATATTTTGCAGGACTGCATCGAGCCTTTACGGCCCGTTCGCTTGCCTCAACTACCACCTGGGATTGGTGGACTGTTTGGGTTTTGGGGCTACGAACTGATCAAGTGGATCGAGCCGACGGTGACCACTCACGCGCGCAGTGAGGATAGTTTGCCGGATGGGCTGTGGATGCAGGTAGACAATCTGCTGATCTTTGATCAGGTGAAGCGTAAGGTGTGGGCGATCGCCTATGCCGATCTTAGAGACCCTGATGGGGATCTAAAGGCCGCTTACGAGGCAGCGTGCGATCACGTTAGCAAACTAGTGACTAAGCTGCGATCGCCGCTCAACGAAAAAGACACGCTGCTCACCTGGACCTCACCAGAAGCTAGCACCGCACCACCCCTGGAATACAGCAGCAATCGCACACCCGAAGAATTTTGCGCTAGTGTCGAGAAAGCCAAAGCCCATATCCGAGCGGGAGATATCTTTCAGGTTGTTATTTCTCAGCGCCTCCAAGCTAGCTACGATGGCGATCCCTTTGATCTCTATCGCTCTTTGCGGCTGGTGAATCCCTCTCCATACATGTGCTATTTCAACTTCAACGGCTGGCAGCTCATCGGATCTAGCCCTGAAGTCATGGTAAAAGCCACTGTCACTGGTCCGAACAGTGCGATGCGCGCAACCCTGCGGCCCATTGCAGGCACTCGCCCTAGAGGCAAAAACGCGGCTGAAGATGCCGACTACGCCGCCGATCTTCTAGCCGATCCAAAAGAAATTGCCGAGCACGTCATGCTAGTTGATCTAGGGCGCAACGATCTAGGCCGTGTCTGCACTAGCGGTACGGTCAAAGTCGATGAGCTGATGGTGATAGAAAACTACTCCCACGTTATGCACATCGTCAGCAACGTCGTCGGCGATCTAGCGCCTGATAAGACCGCTTGGGATCTGCTAAAGGCTAGCTTTCCGGCGGGCACTGTCAGCGGCGCACCCAAAATTCGCGCCATGCAGATCATCAAAGACTTAGAGCCCGACTACCGAGGCCCTTACTCTGGCGTCTATGGCTACTACGACTTCGAAGGCCAGCTCAACAGCGCCATCACGATTCGCACCATGGTAGTTCAGTCGGCGGCGGACGGCGCTCAAACGATCAGCGTGCAGGCGGGCGCTGGGCTAGTTGCAGATTCGATCCCTGAAAACGAGTATCAAGAGACGCTAAATAAAGCCAAGGGAATGTTGGAAGCGGTGCGATGCCTAAAAGGCTAAGCGTGCTGCCTACTAGCGTCTTATATCCGGCTATTCAAAGGACAGTAGAGTCGTGAACTTATTTAAGCATCTGCGCGGTGGGGCGCTGATGGGCCTTGGCTACATGCTATCGCCTTTATCGTGGTGGAATGACCTATTTTTCAACTTACCGATTGCCTTGATAATTGGTTACGGCGTGGGATGGATCAATCCTCAGTGGTTTATGCCTGGAACGGTGGTCGGTTACTGGCTCTCTAATGTGCTGGGAATGGTGATGATGCAGTTCGGAGCAGTCGATATATTTCTACCAGAAGCCAAGCAAAACATGACAAGAGATATGCTGCTTGGCTTTGGCGGAGCAACGCTTTACACCGTTATTGTTGCTGTTTTGATCTTTTATCACGTGGTGGATATTCCCGACTTTTTAACAGATTTGCAGTGATAGAAGTGATCTCATCTGCCTGCTTTATCTACCTGCTTTAAAGCTACGATCTCAACTCTCTAGATGTTCGATCTTTAGCGAAGAGTAGGTGTTATGGATAGGTGTCATGGATCAATAGACCTTGAGCAGCAATGTCGTGGAATAGATAGGGCATTTTAGTAGGGCGTTTTGGCAGTGCATTCCGCGCAAACTAGCGATCAGGGCTAAGCTTAAAGGTGAAGTGGCAGCGAAAGGATATCTCTATTTTGGCGGTCATCAGCGTGCTGCTATTCTGCGCTGCGTTAGCGAGTTCTGGGCTGTTTAGCAGTCGGCTCGATCAGACTACAGCAAACTACCGTACAAGTAGTGTGGAGCTGTATCAGTCTTCGTCAGTGCAGACCTATGGACGAGATGGGACTACGCCTGAGCCTATTGAACCGATTCCAAAAATAAAAAAGTTGAATACTCAAAAGGTAGCGCTAGGCGATCGCCTATTTCATGATGTGCGGCTGTCGAGCGATCGCTCATTATCGTGCGCGAGCTGTCATATCAACGCGCTAGGTGGCACGGACGGCCTGCCTATTGCGATCGCCAGAGGAAAACGCATGGGCCTTAATACGCCGACGGTTTGGAATAGTGCCTTCAACTTTCGACAGCACTGGGATGGCAGGGTCGAGTCTTTGGAAGCTCAGATAGATGAACCGCTGCTCAACCCCAACGAGATGAACAGCACCTGGCCTGAGGTGATATCCAGGCTCAGCCAGGATAAAGGCTATCAAGCAGCGTTTCGCTCGCTTTATGCCGATGGCATACGGCCCGATGCGGTTCGAGAAGCTATAGCCACCTATGAACGGGCTTTAGTCACGCCCGATTCTAAGTTCGATCGGTATTTAAAAGGTGATCACTCTGCCATCACCGTCCAGGAAAAGCAAGGCTACGATGCGTTTAAGCGATATGGCTGCGTTGCCTGTCACCAAGGAGTAAATGTAGGTGGCAATATGTTCCAGCGCTTAGGTGTTATGGAAGATTACTTTTTGGCTCGCGGCAATGTCCAGAAGGTTGACCTAGGCCGGATGAATATTACGGGACGAGCGCGCGATCGCTATGTGTTCAAGGTGCCTTCTCTGCGAAATATTGAGCTGACTGCACCCTATCTGCATGACGGTAGTGTAGAAACGCTTGAAGAAAGCGTTCGCATTATGGGCCAATATCAGCTTGGCCGAAAAATTCCTCAAGATGATACGGCGGCGATTGTAAGCTTTCTACGCACGCTGACCGGGCCACCACCCGATGCAGCATCTCAGCAGGCATCTTAGACAGAAGCAGCATGAAGAAGATCCGTCAGCTACTGTCACGATTAGAGGCTCCGCGTCTGCGCGCTGCGCTGCTGCTGAGCTCTCTTTTGCTGCTGCTTACAGGTCTGTTTTGGCAAACTCAAGTTCACAGCGTTGGCCAGCACTATCAAATCATTGAACAGCTACAAGCCATAGAGCGATCGCACCTTGCTATCAAGGCAGATATCTTAAAGTCTTACTCTTCTGTCTTTCATAACTACGACAAGCTGACAGCCGACACTTCAGCGTTCCTTAGTCAGCTAGAAGCGTTGGAAACCTCGCTGTCGCAGTTGCCACCTCACTTTACCATTCAAGAAAAGCTCGCTGAAATAGAAGAGCAGTCAGCCTTGAGGGATCTTCAGATAGAAGACTTTAAATCAGAAAATGCCATTCTCAAAAATTCTACTACCTACTTTCCAACAGCAATGGCCACAATCATTGATCAGCTAGAAACTGAAAACAGATTCGCCCCCTCCATCGCCCTTCTTCAGCAAGTCTCTCAGCTCGTCCTCATGTACTCATTAGACAATGCGCTAGCAGCGCCGTCGGACATAAGAAAACTGATGGCTCAAGCAGAATTACCCCCTATCACAGATAATGCTTTCCGTCATGCTGCAGCTATTTTGAGGCTTCAAGGAGAGACCCATCAGCTAGTAAGCTTACTCTCTGACGAAACCCTTGGCGCTGCTATTAACGAGCTCACACTCAATTACAAAGATTACTACCGAGAAGTGACGCAAACAAAGAACAACTATCTCATCTGCCTCTTTGTTGTTGCTGTGGCGCTAGTCATCTACTTAGGCTATTTAGTCCGGGTCGAACAAAACACACGCATGTTAAAAGCGGTCAATCTGCGGCTAAGCGATGCGGTAAACGAGCAGACTCAAGCCTTGACAGACGCGATCGCTCAGCTCAAGCGTTCTCAGGCACAGCTCGTTCAAGCAGAGAAGCTATCTGGACTAGGTCAGCTTTCGGCTGGCGTCGCTCACGAAATCAACAACCCGATCAGCTTCATATATGGCAATATCGATATCAATACAGACTACACTCAAGACTGCCTAGCACTTATCTCGCTCTACGAAAAACACTACCCCAAACCTGCCGAGGAAATCCAAAGATTCAGCCAAAATATCGCGCTCGATTTCTTGAAACAAGATTGGCAAAAGCTGTTGGATTCAATGAAAGCCGGAACCAGTAGAGTTCAGAAAATCGTTGAGTCTCTAAGTAATTTTTCTCGATTAGATGAATCTCGCTATAAGTCTGTCAATCTTCACGAAGGCCTAGATAGCAGCCTGCTTCTACTCAACTATCAGCTTGCTGGCTCGTCCGAGGGATCTTCGATCAGCGTAGGCAAGCGCTACGGCCAGCTCCCTTCGGTCTTCTGTGACGCTAGAGCTATCAATCAAGTCTTTATCAGTTTGCTCGGTAACGCCATAGATGCCCTACGAGAGAAATCGTCGGAAGACTCTTTCTCGCCCACCCTGACGATTGCGACTTATGTCGAAGCGGCTCATGCGGTTGTCAAGATCACTGATAACGGTGTGGGCATTTCCAAAGCCGATCAGGAAAAAATATTTGACCCGTTTTTCACGACTAAGCCGGTTGGAAAAGGAACAGGTTTAGGACTGACTGTTAGCTATCAAACTATTGTTGAAGCGCATCACGGCAGACTGAGTGTTGCCTCAACCCTTGGAGAAGGGACAACCTTTCAAATTGAACTTCCTATCAGTAGTTGATGGCAGCTACAGTAGCTACAGTAGAAGAGACTAAACCGATGGGTGTTAACCGATCGCTCTGCTCTTTCAGGCGATAAGGATTTTACCGCTAGAGAATGTGTGGAGCAAAGTGGCGAGCGCTGTAGCGAGCTGTTCGGCACAGACCATTCAAGCTTTATATTTACGAGATTTACTCGTCGATAAGTAATTATGAGCAATCAATCGTTTGGATCATCTAGCAGTAGCGATACCGCTAAGTGGATCGAAGTCATAGCCCGCTTTGGCTATGCAGCTAAAGGAGTCATCTACGCGCTAGTAGGCATACTTGCTATTCAAGCAGCCTTCAACTGGGGCGGCAAAGTTACTGGCTCTACCGGTGCGTTCGAGACTATCGCTAGTCAGCCCTTTGGCAAGGTCATGCTATTCCTAGTCGCCGTCGGCTTAATAGGATACGTCATTTGGCGCTTTGTGGCCGCTATCTTTGACCCTGAGCACGACGATGATGGGGCCAAAAACATCCTGCGTCGTCTGTCCTACGCCGTTAGCGGCATTATTTATGGAAGTCTATCCTTTGTAGCCTTTCGCATCGTATTTAGCGGTGGATCTTCATCTGGCGGCAGCAGTGGCGGTGGCTCTAACCAACAGACAGCAACCCTGCTTTCTCAGCCCTTTGGCCGCTGGCTAGTCGGACTCGTCGCAGCTGGCGCTGTAGCCTACGGATTCTACTGTATCTATCGCGGTGTCAAAATCAAGTTTAGAAAGAAGCTAAAGCTAGCTGAAATGAACGAGGCCGCACAGAGCTGGGTAGTGCGGATTGGACGATTTGGACTGATTTGCAAAGGCATTGTCTCAGTGATTGTAGGATATTTCTTTGCTCAGGCGGCGCGATCTTCTGACGCTAGTGAGGCTAGAACGACAGCTGGCGCTCTACAGGTCATTGAGCAACAGCCCTTCGGCGCTATCTTGATGGGCGTTATCGCATTTGGCATGTTGGCATACGGCGTTCATCTGCTGGTTCAAGCCCGCTACCGACGCATCTCGCCTGAACAGTAGACGGAGAGGCTTTCGCTGTTGCGACAGTCTGTTGCGAGTGAGATAACTCGACTTCATCGTTGCCGCCTCGCTATAAACAAGAGATGTATCAACTAAAATACACCCTGTCTGTAGATAGCGAGTTTGATGAATGCTTCGGATTAGCTTGGTAGGCATCGGTTTGAAGTCTGTGCCAGATTGCTAGATCCGATGGACGATCGATGTCGGCTAGCGTCTCTAGCTGCGCGGTTGAAAGGTCTAGAGCTTTAGCGCTTTCTAGGGTCTGTCGCAATACGGCAGAAGTGCTCCAGCTGATATCTGTGAATAGCGACTTTTGAGAAAGAGAATCGGGAGGGAGAGCGCTAGAAGTAGGCGAACTCGAAAAAGATTTGGAGGGCAAACAAGATTGTCGTAACCCAATTAGATAGTAACCGCCGTCTAGGGCCGGTCCGAGCACCACATCGTCATAGTCTAGGTGCTCAAACGCCTGGCGAATATGCCGAACGCTTAAGTCTGGGCAGTCTGCGCCGACTGCAACTACCCGATTTTGCGATGAGAGGGCAGGGTTTTCTTCTGCAAAAGTCGACTGAAACCCAGACCACAGTTTCTCACCCAGATTGCCCTCTATTTGGGGTTTGTAAGCATAGCCTGAGCCTAGCCAGGACTGCATATCTCGTAGGCTAGCCCCGGTAAAGTGAATCTGGAGCTGCCAGGCAGGATGGTCGAGTTTGGCCAGCAGATATTCAGCCATCTGACGCTGTAGCTGAGCCGCGCCCACAGCGCCTAAGGCAGGAATCAATCGAGTTTTGGTCTGCCCTGGCTGAGGGTAGCGTAGAAATAACAACAGACGATGAGAAGGGGGCATATTGTCTTGTGATGGCCAGGTTTCCAACGACCAGCCATAGTCGTTGTAGCTGATATTGTAACCACCTGCTCTGAAATAATCACAAAGGCAGATACTTCTACAAGACACCTCTTACTCTAGCGTGCTAACGGTCAATACCTGGGGCGGCGTTGCATCTGGCGGGTACAAAAATTGAACGTTGACATCTCTTTGCTCGCCCGGTGCTAAGGTCATGGTCACTAATGGCTGACCCTGCTGGCCTTGATTCTGTTCTAGATACGTGAAAGCGGCGCGAGATCTGCCATCGTCTTCTCGGTAGATAAATAACACCGTCCCCCGAAAGAAGACCCGATTCTTAGGGCTTTGATAGAACTGAAGGGCGTCTTTTAGACTGTCGTTTTGAATAGGCGTTTGGACAGATAGCGCTATGGTTTGAGGGCGCTGGGTGGCGTTGTGCAAAGGTAATGTCAGATTGTACTCAACGCCATAGTTGCCGTTGGCGCGGTAGGCAGTGTCTCGGTAGCGAGCTAGAATCGGCGCGCTCTGGATTTGGCCAGTGCCCAAGGTATTGCGCTCTAAGGTGCTGATGCCATAGGAAAACTGCTCGCCTGGACGAGGAATGGTTAGCTGGTCTCGGTTGCGATCGCTTAAAGTTGCTCGCCATTGAGAGCCCCGAGAAATCCCAGAAACGCGGCCATAGCGAAATGGATTAGCCCGGCTGCCGGGCCTACTAGGCGGCTGATCGCGGGGCTCAGATAGCTGGCCTCGAAAAAGCAGATGCTTCCACTCATCTAGGGTAGGCACCTGCTCATTGCCATCAACTTGAGGCGCATGCATCGCCAGACTGGCCACATAGACCGGGCCGCTGCTGTGTACCCGAATCAGCGTAGAGCGACCGTTGAGCCTAGGTCCTTCACCAGAGCTGACGTTTCTAGGCGGCGGGGTGATTAGACTGCCTGCCGGATGCGTACCATCTGTAGGAACGTTGAGGCGACGCAGAGGAATCGGCGCGTTGAGTAGCAGGTGGGTGGTGCGGGGCGCAATGGTCACCCGGTCGGGCAGGGCAGGATGGCGGCGATCGCGCAAAATATCATTGACGATCCGGCTACCTGGCCCTGAGAAACTGTCGCTATACAGGTTAGAAGTGCCAGAGGCAATCTCGTTCCAGGGCGATTCTTGACTAATGTAGGAAGCGCCTTCTCGAACAGAAAGTGTAATGGCCTGGCTGCCCGGATTGTGAACGATAATCCCTTCATACACCGTGCGATCGTCCTGGTCATCTTGCCCTCTGGCCACGTGGTGCGAAAAGATATCAAAGCGACCGCTTAGCGGATAATTAAGATGAGCCGATGGCGTGCCTTTGCCTCTAGGTGGAAAAGTAGACAGGAGAATACCGTCAGATTCAATAATTTCGGGACTGTTGCTATTGAAAACTGGCACCGTATCCAATTGACCAGGCAGCGATCGCACCTCTTGCGGCACTGTGATGATCTCATTTTCTGCTTGTGCGATCTGCTCTGGCGCAGTCACCTCTGGCCCAGTCATCTCTGGCGCGGTCTGAAGAGGTTGCGTAAGAGACTGCGTAGTGGGAGAGAGAAAATCTGCTGGGGAAAGAGTTTGAAAGGAACTGGCTGCTATAGAACTAGCTGCTATAGAACTAGCGATAGAGAGGAGAGAAAGAAGAGAGAGCAAATCTATGTTACCTATTCTGACTAGCTATACCTGACTGACACAAGCACTGACGGACGCTGACGCACAAGCTTTAGACTACAGAAGATATCATTCGTTTGGGCCTCAGTCTAGTTGGCTTGGGTCTAGGCTTGGTTTAGATAGAACTCTATACGCTCTTCTAGCTTCGCGATCGGAATGTTTTGCGTCCAGTATTCCGTCAGCGCATGGCCAAAAGCCCAAGCCCGGCGACTGGCAGCGTGCTGATCGCTACTTTTGATCAAAAGCGGCCACAGCGCCAGCAAATCGAAATTTCTAGCCCCTGCATTGCCGGCTGCGAGCAAAGAGAATAGCTCATAGGCCATCTGCAATTTGCCTAGCACAACCGGACCTTCTTCTACTGGAATTTTTTCAATCAGTAGTGCGCCGAGTGCAGGCGTGCCGGTTGTCATCGTGGCAATAAATTGCAGAACCGGGCTTTTTAACAGCCGAGCGAGCCCTTCGGTGGTAGACATCTGAAAGGTAATGCGGTCAATAATTTTGGCGGCTGCTTGAGAGCGGGCGTCCTGACTACGTAGGAAGCGGGCTAAGCGGAGCTGCTTGGCGGGCGCGATCGCCTCTATCAAAGCCAGAGATAGAGCCTCATCGCCCCAGGCTTCGCGACCTTTGGCTGAATCCATGGTCACTAGTGGCAATACCTGCTGACAGTACTCTGCTAGCTTTTCAGCCCGGTAGCTCACGGCTTCGCGGATTGATTTTTCTTTGGGCCACGATCCGCTCTGCCAGTGATACGGTGGGCTCCACTCACGCACGGGCCGTAGCCTGTCTACTTGGGTAACGATAGCGATCGCAGGCAAATCCGCTACTTCTGCTTGCACTTCAGCCAAAAAATCAGCATCCATCTGCAAAGCAGGATCGAGCGCTGGCGTCACCAACAGCAGCACATCCGCCTCATTTGCATAGTCGATTACCTGCTGGCGCAAATCATCTCTAGCGACCTGCTCATACCCAGGCGTATCCCACAGCGTTAGCGATTCCTCCACCGAGCTAGGAACGGCTGACTTAGGAACAGCCGAGCTAGGTATAGCTATGTTCTTCGCGCTCCAGCGATAGCTCTGAATTCTGTCGGTACTAGGCAACACATCAACGGCTGCTCGCTCAGACTGAAACAGCGTATTGATCGCGCTACTTTTTCCCGCCCCGGTTCGGCCTACTAGCAAAATATTGACTGGCTTTTGCTCAACAGCTTCAGCCGGCTCTGCTTTTTCTAGAATCTCCCGCAAAGTCTCTGTTTTGGCCTGCGGTAAAACGGCTGGCGCTTGGGCTAGAACCGTCTCTAGCTTGTCACTGGCCTCGCCGCCATAAAGCGCGATCGCCTGCTGGGCCAGATTCCGCAGCAGGGTTTCTCTGAGCATAGTACTGAGATTAAAGACGATTTGTTGATTCGCCTGACTCATGTTCTTGGCACTGACCTGACGGGCGATCGCCGCCGCTGGATTTAGCGCCCACTGCGCCCAGTTGAACGCCTTCACCAGCTTGCGAGCAGAGGGTTCTAGCCGACGATAGAGCTCTACCCCTTCTACCATCTGACCGATTGAAACTTGACCGAGTACGGGCGAGAGCTTCTGCATCATTCGGTCGGTATCGTCCACCGTGCCCCGAATCAGGCCATAGGCTTCGGGTACGTAGATAGAGAGCAAAGGCCGCTTCACTTCTGGATAGTATGTTCTTGCAATCACTGTTACTAGCGCCAAGCAGTGCTGCCAAAATAGCTGCCAGTCTTCCCAAACGGGCGGATCGTCTTTGGCCGTTTGCAAGATATCGGCCAGGGCTGCTTCGATTTTGGCAATGGGGCGATCGCCTGCTGGCGTCTCGCTCACCTGATCGGCGCTACGGGCTAGACTAGCGGCGGCTTCTGCATTGGCCTCTTCTAGCTCAGCATTCATTTCAGAGACAATGGCCTCCGCCTGGGCGATCGCAGGCCGGGTCCACCGCACCACTAGCCAGCGCCAGCCCAACAGCATAAAGATAAACACCGCCCAGATCCAGTTCAGATGCCAGGATCTAATTTGCTGTCCTGCTGCTATGAGCAAAAACGTCACAATCACAGCAATCGGTGCTACTAGAACAGCCACCTGCCAGGGTTTGAGTCGCATCAGCATCAGCTTTACCTCTTGAGCACATACGCCCGCGCCCAAGCCAGATTGAACCAATATCAAATTCAGCTATCAAACTCAGCGCTTGTCTTAGAGTCTAATACCTAGCGTAGGGTTACAGCCAAAATCGACAGGTCCGACATAGGGCCTGTCTACTAATGCCTGCTTGTGGTGTGGTGATAAGTCTGACCTACCAGAACCCAGAATCAATCAGAAATAGCTTCGCTCACATTAAAAAGAAACTGAGGAAGATTCGCTTCACCAAAGCCAACTAAGTCAACTTCGCTCAAGTCGACTTCTGCATTAGCCAGAGAAGATTGATCTATCTCCTGAAGACCGTAAAGTAGCGCTGCTAGCATCACTATAAAAGCAGTGCGAATCCAGGTTTTTTGTGATTTTTTTGAAGAAGAACGATAAGACACCAAGTCAAAAGATAGTTAATTTAGACAGAGAGAAGCACTGAGACACCCGTATCTGATTCTGCTAAAACGAGAACAAATAGTTAGAAGATCAGCTTTAGCGTTGAAATTTCAGCCGTTAAAGTTTTGGTAATAGACACGTACTAAAGTAGTGCCCAAAGTATAGTACCCAAAGTAAAGCTAGGGACAGGCAGTAATACCCACAAACAAGACAGTTAGAAAGTAGATATACAGCCAATTACAACCGAGACTAGTGCATTTATTTAGGGTGTTTTCTGCCGTAGTTTCTTTGCTGTAACTTTTCAAATTTGGAACGAAGAGTACAATGCTCTCTGTACACCAGATTGTATCAGAAAGTACGGCCATTAGTAAACTTTCTAAGCTTATTTCATCTGGCTTTCATGAAATAATTACTTAATACTTAAGTGATTAAAATGCATGAGTCTTGCTGACAAAAGAGTACTGAGAGAACATTTTAAGAGAACTAAATAACGCGATCAAAGCGATATAGTTGCTGATAGCATTCTCTTTGAGACTCGCACAGGAAAATAAGCAGCTTCTATGACTCAATCAAAATCAGGGGATACTGTCAGAGTTCACTACACTGGCACTCTCAACAATGGCCAGGTATTCGACTCTTCTAAAGACCGAGCACCGTTAGAGTTTACGCTGGGCACGGGCATGGTGATTGCTGGCTTTGACACGGCGGTGACTGGGCTGTCTCCAGGCGAGTCTATTACCACCACTATTCCAGTCGATAAAGCTTACGGACCCTATCAAGAAGAGATGGTGGCAGAGATTGAACGGGCAAATATTCCGGCAGATTTTGAGCTGGAAGTGGGCCAGCGGCTAGAAATGCAGGTGCCCGGCGGCGAGGCGATGGCCGTTACGATTACAGATATACAGGGTGATACGGTAACGCTCGATGGCAACCATCCCTTGGCTGGACAGGATCTGACCTTCGAGCTAGAGCTCGTTGAAATTATGTAGTTGAGATTGTGCGGTTGAGATTGTGTAAAGAATCAAGTAGTTGAGGCAAAGTGCAGTCAGAGAAAGTGCAGTTAGGGGAAATGCGATGACAACTTATTTGGTTACAGGAACAAATCGTGGGATCGGCTACGAATATTGCCGGCAGCTAGCGGCACGGGGAGATGAGGTGATTGCGGTGTGCCGACAGCCTTCGTCAGCGCTGACGGATTTGAAGGTTGAGGTGATTAGAGACATTGATGTTGCCGATCAGCAGGCGATCGCGACGCTGCAAAAAACATTGGGCAACAGACCCATTGACGTGCTGATTAATAATGCAGGCATCTATCGCCAGTCAAATTTAGACTCGCTGAATATTGACGGGATCAAAGAACAGTTTGAAGTGAACGCGATCGCGCCGCTAGCACTCACTCAGGCGCTGCTGCCCAACCTCACAGCCAGTGCCGATAGCAACGGCATGGCCAAAGTCGCCATCATGACCAGTCGCATGGGCTCTATCGAAGACAACACCTCCGGCGGCACCTATGGCTATCGCATGTCCAAAACGGCGGTCTCGATGGCGGGCAAATCGCTCTCCCACGATCTCAACTCTAGGGCGATCGCAGTGGCTATTTTGCATCCGGGCCTAGTCAGTACCGATATGACCAACTTCAACAGCAGCGGCATCTCTCCAGCAGAGTCTGTCAAAGGACTGCTGAAGATTATTGATGCGCTGACGCTAGAAAATACAGGCACCTTTTGGCATACCAATGGCGAAGTCCTACCTTGGTAAGGCCACTGGTTCTAGCTTGCGTTGGGCCAACGGCTGCTTATCCCAGTTTACAAATTGCCTCACTGCCTAGCTCAATCCAACCATGGATCAAACCAGAAGTAGACTGGGCCGCCGCGCACTTGCCATGACGATCGACGACAATCACGCCCCCTGCCCCGTTCACTTTTCTAACCAGATAGTCAACCCCGGCGATCGCTGCTCCGGGCGCGTCTAAGCCCTTGAACTGCACGTAGTCAGACACCGTCTTGGCAAACACTGTCCGCAAAAACTGTTCGCCATACCCGGTTGCTGATACCGCGCAGGTTTCGTTATCGGCAAACACGCCAGCGCCGACGACAGGCGTGTCACCTACCCGGCCCCAGCGCTTGTTTACCAGTCCGCCCGTCGAGGTTGCTGCTGCCAAGTTGCCGCTGCTGTCCATACAGGCGGCCCCTACCGTTCCTAATTTTTGCGAGGGTTTGACCTTCTCGTGATCGAGCATCATTCGTCCGGCAGCCTTAGCTTCTTTAAGCTGCTTGATACGAGCGTTGGTAATAAAATACTCGTCGTTACGTAGTTCCGCCTGGCAGAACTTAGCGAATTCCAAAGCCCCTTCTGCCGCTAGCATCACATGGTCGCCTTGCTCTAGCACCTGCCTAGCCAGTGAAATTGGATTCTTGATTCGTTTCACACAGGTCACCGCGCCCGCTTTCAAATCTTCTCCGTTCATCAGCGCTGCGTCCATTTCCACCTCTCCATTCTCATTGAGAACAGAGCCCCTTCCGGCGTTGTAAAGTGGATTGTCTTCCAGCAAATTCACGCAGTATTCAACAACATCTAACGCTGCAACGCCCGACTCTAACCGCTCGCGTCCAGCCGCCAAAATCTCTAGAACACTCTCTCTAAATTCGGATTCACTGGCCTCATACTTTAGATCTTCTAGCGCGCCCGCGCCACCGTGAATAATTAGAGAATAAGATTGTGTGGCCATAGTAAATAGTTGTGGATAGCTGGTTGGAAATCAATAGGTGAACAAACGGAACGATAGAGAAGTAAGTCTGCTCTATCTTCTATCCATGGAGCAGCACAGACAAGACAGGGACAAGACAGGCACTCTCTATGACAAGGAAGGTAGAGAAGCTGTCTAGAACAGGTCTTTCTAAAACCCTTGACCTCGCTGTCAGCCTGGCTTCAGCTCTTCTAGAATGGTGAAACGAACGTGGTTAATGGCCAGATCTCCAATAGAAAGCTCTTCTGGTTTGTTGGCTGCTTTCATCTTTTCAAAGGAGATGCCTTTACCAATCTCAGTGTGAAACCAGGAGAGCCCCATAAAAAATCGAGTTGGATAAGGCCCCCGATCAATCACGTCGTCTACATTGGATTCCATCGGTAGCCAGCCAACACCAGGGACATAGAACTCTAGCCACACATGGTTAAAGTCTGGCTCTAACGGTAGGTGCTTTTGCTCGGGTTTGGCCGGGCACTTGTATCGGCCAATCGTCCGACAGGCAATTCCATTTAACCGGGCTAGCGCTAACAGCACGCCAACATACTCACCACAAGAGCCAACGCCTCTAGCTAAGGCTACATCAGGCGTGTCGATCTTCGGTTGAATACCATAGGATAGCTGGTCATAAACGTAGTTGCGAATCTTCAGCATCTTTCGCAAAACATTGGTCTCACTGCCAGCAGCTTCCGCCGCCGCCGCTTGAATAATGTCAGACTCCATCGCTAGATCGTCGTCATCGACCAAATATTCTTGCTGAAGCTCTGCCGCCAAAGGTGCGGCTTCGTCAATGTCGTCAGGTGATAGGAAATACTTCAGGCCATACATTTCAACGGTCGCTTTCCAACCGATGAGTCCGGCCTGATCGGGTTCTAGCGTATCGAGGTTGAAGACAGCAACGCGCTGGCCGTCCTGAATTTCTTCTGTAAACGGATGGCCGATGGCTTCTACTTTTCGTACTTTTTGGCGCAGCGTATCTGAAGGCAGCGCGATCCGCCACTCGACGGCGTCTAGCCTGATCGACTCTAGGGGCAAAAACTCTTCGGCGTAAGAGATTTCGACCAGATACCCGGTTGATAGGCTGTAAGGCTGGCCTTCGGGCCGGTGGATATGAAGCGGATGGATGAAGGTGCGATCGCGGAACGTCAGCTGAAAGGGAGAGTCAGCGTTGGGATCGTCGCGGATATAGGGCTCTTCGTCAGCGTAGGCAATGTAGCAAATGGGATCTGATCCCGCTTCTAGATCTAAAAACGTGATGCCCGTCGGTGAGGCAAAAGGAGTGAGCGCGCTGAGCTGAATAGCACCTGTCTCTTTGTGCAGGCAGTAGACGGTTTGTTCGATGCGATCGCACACCCACAAGCCCGATTCAGTCGCCGAGATATTTTCAGCCCCAATTCCTGGCTGTCGCAGCTTGGTCACTGGTCGCCCAGTTGCTCTATCAAACACGTGAATGTATCCAGACTTTTGACAGGTGGCGTACACTCTATCTTGCCAAACTGCCACGCCGCCCACCTCATAAGGGAGCCGCGCAAATGCTTTAGGGATCAGCGTCTCCTTCGCACAGCTAAAGACTGTTTGATCCTTGGCATACCACAGAGTATCTTGCCAAATCGCTAGCCCAGTCACACCCAACCAGTCTGCGACCTGGTGGGGGTTTAGAACAACTGTATTGTCTGTAAGCGGATCGATTTCAACCAAATATCCCCGCACCGTATCGATGGCTAGCAAACGCTGCTGGCTCGCTGCTATACCTGACAAAAAATATACGCCGATGGGTCGAACCGTTGAATGCTGTATGGGCCGCACTAATGACACCTAGTTTGAAGATGAGACACGCTCTCGAATTTAGACCAACCGAATCGGCCTTGGCGCACCAAAAGGTACTACTTTAGAGTACATAAACCCCGCCGCTGAAGAAAAGTTGCCAAGCCCTATGAAAATAGTTTATGACTCAGACAAGGACATCCTACAACTTTCTTTTAACCAGGCAATGGTTGAAGAGACTACGCAGATCGCCCCTGGTCTAGTCGCAGACTACGACGAAGATGGAAAGATTATTGGCTTGGAGCTAAGGAAAGCCTCTATCCGTGTAGACAATCCCTATGAAATCACCTATTCAGTAGGTGAATCAAACGCCAGCAAGCCCCCTGCTAAAGTCAGCGAATAGAAAACGGTTTTAGCAGAGCCTCATTGAAGGAATTGTGCAATCCGCTACCTGCAATAAAATGCCTCAAACAAAAGAAAACTAATTCTCTCGTTTGAGGCAATAGGCTTTTATGGTTGACTTTCTCTTGATTTCTCAATCGGTAAGGACTTGCTTTGTCAGGAAACAAAAAGAGAAGTCAGCCTCAGAGGGTCGTATGGCTAGGCACTAATCGTTTTGCCAAGACTCATGACCAATCAGATCACATACGTGATCACGTAACAGATACTCATTATCCTCTAAAAGTTCTTCGACAGAGTGCCAGTCTCGGTCTCCAAAAAACCTAGCGAGGGAGTAGATCTGAGCAGCCCTACCAATTGATCCTCTGTCCACTAGGGCTCTAACTTCATCTTTGATTGAATGTATAGAATGCGGGCGACACGTTTGAAGCATGGTGGATGTCCTTTAAGAAATAGTTCGCGACGAATGAAAATACGCTACAGTTTGCTCTCAAGTCAGTCCGCGTTTGAGTGAATCACTCGTCGCAGTCGTTGGTCTAGTGCTTGTCAAATGGGTGAACGCTTGTCAGGAAGGTGATAACAAGCTCAGAACTTCAGTGCTACTAGACTTCAACGCTAAGATTCAGATGCTTCTCAGGCACCTAAGCTTTCTAACTTTATTGTGGATCGCTCAACCTTAGCGGACTGCTTGAGATCTATTTCGATACGGTTAATTCGATGTGGTTAAACTAGTTTAAGCTTTGATTAACAACGGCATTTATCTCGGGCTGATAATAGAAATCTCTCTAGATCAAACAATCTCCTAACGCGAGCATGAATCGTACTTCTCTTACGTTAATTTTGCATTAAGTTGATGGAGACATTCTCTTGTAACCAAGGTTCCTGTATTGTACAGCACACTTTTGTGCCAGAAAAAGGCAATAGTTAGGGTTTCATAACATCTCGCCCTACGCTAGCAACTGGCGATCACAGCGCTAGTAGCACTGATATGATCTAGCTATGTTAAGTTCACTTTCTCAACAATAGACGTTTTGCGTTAACGCTCAGCTAAGGATGCCATCGATAGAAAGTGAGGAGACTGCTCTGTATCTACAGTAGACAGTAGCTAGTAGACGCCGCTTACCGAACTCGGCTACTAGCCTTTTTTTTGGCTTTTTTTGGCTTTTTTGCCATTTTCTCAGTATCCCATCGGTAGCGCAGCCTGCAACGGTCGTTTCTTTACCAAGATTGCAGTAGCCGCTGCGGCTGAGTACTCAAGAGCAAGTTAGCAAAGATCAAATACTTCAAGGGAGATTTTTTTGTATGACTGAGACCACAGCTAATAAAGCAACATTAGTTGATACCACCCAAATCTTAATGTGTGCCCCTCATCACTATGATGTGGACTATGTAATCAATCCCTGGATGGAGGGAAATATTCACCGCTCGTCTAGAGAACGGGCAGAAACCCAGTGGCAAAAGCTACATGAGGTTTTGAAAGAACATGCTGCGGTTGAGCTGGTTGAGCCTCAGCCGGGCTGGCCCGATATGGTTTTTACGGCTAATGCGGGGTTGGTGTTGGGCGATCGCGTTGTGCTCAGTCGGTTTTTTCACGAAGAGCGCCAGGGTGAAGAACCCCACTTTCAAAAATGGTTTGAGGACAACGGCTATACGGTCTATGTGCTACCGGAAGGCTTGCCGTTTGAAGGCGCGGGCGATGCGCTATTTGACCGAGGCGGTGGCTGGCTTTGGGCGGGCTACGGCTTTCGCTCAGAGCTAGACTCGCATCCATACCTGGCCAAGTGGCTAGATGTAGAAGTGCTCTCTTTACACCTAGTTGATAGTCGGTTTTACCATCTAGATACGTGCTTTTGTCCGCTAGAAGGCGGCTATCTGCTCTACTATCCAGGCGCATTTGATGCCTATTCGAATCGCCTAATCGAGATGCGAGTGCCTGCTGATAAACGCATTGCTATTGATGAAGTCGATGCCGTTAACTTTGCCTGCAATACGGTCAATATCGATCGAACTGTGGTGATGAACAAGGCTACCGACGCCCTGAAGCAGCGGCTAGACACTCTAGGATTTACCGTCATTGAAACGCCGCTGACCGAATTTCTCAAGGCGGGCGGTGCAGCTAAATGTCTGACGCTAAAGATGAGCGAGCCACGCTCGGTAGAAACGCAAACCTCCACGGTTCAAAGCCGAGTCATTCACTTAGAAGGACATCTGCTGGACTCAGGGCTAGTTAACCGCGCTCTAGATACGATTGTGAGTGGCGGCGGCAGCTTTCAGGTGCTGAACTTTGACCTGGGCAAGCAGCGACAAGATAGCTCGGTGGCTGAGGTGAAAGTGGTTGCACCCGATGTCACCGTAATGGATGACATTATGGGGCAGCTAATTGATCTAGGCGCTGTGAGTCTGCCGCGCGAGACACAGCAGGCTGAACTAGAGCCCGTCGTGCAAGATGGAGTAGCGCCGGATGATTTTTATGTGACCACGATCTATCCAACCGAAGTGCTGATTGGCGATCATTGGTTTAGGGTGAAGGGTCAGCGGATGGACGGGGCGATCGCCATATCCCAAACCAGCAATGGCCCGGTTGCTCGCTGCAAACTGTTGCGTGACCTTCAAGTCGGTGAATCGGTAGTCGTCGGCAGCCGAGGTATCCATACCATCAGAGAGCAATCTTCACTTAAAAATAAGAAGACAGATGAGTTTAGCTTTATGGGTGCTGGCGTTTCTAGCGAGCGCCGGGTGGAGCTAGTCGTAGAACAAATTGCTTGGGATCTGCGGCGGATACGTGATCGCGGTGGCAAAGTGGTCGTCACAGCGGGTCCGGTAGTGATTCACACAGGGGGCAGTGAGCACCTAAAGCAGCTCATTCGCGGCGGCTATATTCATGCGCTGCTCGGGGGCAATGCGATCGCCGTTCACGATATTGAACAGGCGATGCTGGGCACGTCGCTAGGGATGGACATGAAGCGAGGGATTTCAGTTCACGGCGGGCATCGGCATCACCTCAAGGCGATCAATACCGTTCGCCGTCACGGCAGCATTGCCAAAACCGTCGAAGCAGGCGCACTTACTAGCGGCGTCATGTACGAATGCGTGAAGAACAACGTACCTTTTTCTCTAGCAGGGTCTATCCGCGACGATGGCCCTTTGCCGGATACCAAGATGGATCTGATCGAGGCCCAGGCAGACTATGC
The DNA here is from genome assembly GCF_015207105.1 of cf. Phormidesmis sp. LEGE 11477. Lineage (GTDB taxonomy): Bacteria > Cyanobacteriota > Cyanobacteriia > Phormidesmidales > Phormidesmidaceae > Phormidesmis. Next base: position 23,585 of record NZ_JADEXO010000029.1, on the reverse strand, counting down.
CAAATTAATCGAGGGAGCGGATCTGATTTTGATGCTTTCGACCATGCTGCATTCTATTGGCGTCGGCAATATGACCCCATCGGGTGTGAAGATGGTCTGCGTGGATATCAACCCGGCGGTGGTGACTAAATTGAGCGATCGTGGTTCGGTCGAATCCACAGGTGTCGTTACTGACGTTGGCTTGTTCCTCAGCCTGCTAGTTCAGCAGCTTGGCAAGCTAACCGGACAGTACACGCCAGTCGATCTGATAAGCTGACGCTTTCGAGAACTCAGCTCAATCAATTTACTTAGCTTTGTGTAGTCGTCTGCCCTCGGCCCGTACCATCGAGAGTCGAATCAAACTACGCAAAGCTGAGCATTTAATGAATTATCTACAACAAGACAATGAGAGAAGGCGGGTAGAAAGTCGCTAATTAAGTTAATAGTACTTACGAACAAGGTTGGTTTGACGGCTGTGCTGTCATGATTCGACGCTTAATAGAAACCCTTATTGTCGAAGCTTTTGAACACTACGGTATCGTAAGTAAAATAAAAGGACCATCAAGCGATTTCTTCTTATTATCTGACCTGATTTCTGCAACTCTCTCTGAAAACTCATGGAACCTAAGTCGGAACACGAAGTCAGTACTTCCAAGACTAAAGGACATAGGCAACAAGTCGGCTCACAGTAGACGGTTCAACGCACATAGGCAAGATATTGACAAGGTCGCAAGTGATATTCGTGTAGTTGTACAAGAGCTTGTCTACCTATCTGCACTTAAATAAGTGAAACTCAATCTGTGTGTCCCAGGCTGCATAGCTATAGAATAGAAGACCTATAGACGTATTGAATATGAGTGAAACCGTCTGTATCGAAACCAGCATTCTAGGCTATCTTACCGCCAGGTCAACTAAGAACCTGATACTGGCTGCAAACATGGAAGTTACTAAGGACTGGTGGGAACTGCGCCGAAATAATTTCGCTCTTTACACATCAGAAGCTGTCTTAGCCGAAGTGATGCGGGGGGATTCTGAAATTGCGTCGCAGCGTCTAGAAATACTGCGTAGTTTTCCCCTGCTAGCATTAAACCAGGCTGTACAAGGCTTGGCAGTACAGTTTTTAGCCCGAAGCAATCTACCGCCAAAAGCAAAGATAGACGCCATCCATATCGCTGCTGCAACTGTCCATAGCATGGACTATTTGCTAACGTGGAATTGCAAGCATATTGCAAACGCTCAGATCCAGAGAAAATTGGCGGAGATTAGTCTTGATTGTGGCTTTGTACTACCTGTTCTATGTACGCCAACCGAGCTGATGGGAGATTAAGGCCATGTGGGTAGATGAAATCGTTGAAGAAATCCATCGACTTCGCGAAGAGTATGCCAAGTCTTTCAACTATGATTTGGATGCTATCTTTGCGGATCTACGCAGAAAGCAGGAAGAAAGCGGTAGAGAGGTTGTAAGCTTATCGCGCAAGCCGGGTACAACAGCACGTTGGAGCGGACGACCAAACGAGATTGGTGATGATGCATAAGGATATCAGCCGGACAACGACTAAATTGTCCGGCTGATATTGTATGACTGCGCTCTCTTGGTTGGCTTAAGATATCTGCGCTCTATTCGGGTACTGTCAGCTGTCGCCTATCGGCATTGCTGTAGGCAGGCCGTCAATACTCACCTGATTTTTTCCGCGCTGGTAGGCTTCAATGCCTGCTGGCCCTTTTTTTGCGCCCAGTTGTTCAAGCTATCGCGATCGCCCTGATAGTCATACAGCGGCACCACCATACCGCAAGAGGTCTGAACCAAATCCACCATCATTCGCCCACCCTCGGAACCTTTCTCTGCTCCGCTTTCGGCTAAGTTGTCGGCTAAATGGGCTGCGGTTTTGTTCTCGCTCCCGGTAAGGCTCAGCTAGACCACCCGATTGGGCCCAAATACCCGCAAAGAGTCCATTCCTTTCGGCGCTAAAGCTCATTTAGGAAAACTGGTCAGGGACAAAGTTCTGGGTATCCATCGGCGGTCGCTCGTAGTCCATATTCTTCTGTCGTTTTGGTAGCTCTAGCGGTGGCGGTGTCAGATCTTCATAGGCGATCTGGTTGAGCAAGTGGCTGATGCAGTTGAGCCGGGCGCGTTTCTTGTCATCTGCTTCTACTACATTCCAAGGCGATCGCGTGGTATCGGTCGCCCCAAACATATCGTCTTTGGCCTTAGAGTATTCCACCCATCTCGCCCGCGCCTCTAAATCCATTGGCGAGAGCTTCCACCGCTTGATCGGATTGTTCAGCCGAGCTTGAAAGCGCTTTTCCTGCTCTGCATCGCTGACTGAAAACCAATATTTCACTAGCACGATGCCTGCTCGCTGCAGCATATGCTCAAACTCTGGGCAAGAGCGTAAAAACTCCACATATTCTTGATGGGTACAAAAACCCATCACTCGTTCGACCCCGGCTCGGTTATACCAGCTTCGATCAAACAGCACAATCTCTCCGGCAGACGGGAGCTGAGCTACATACCGCTGGAAGTACCACTGAGTCTTCTCTTTTTCTGTCGGCGTTCCTAGCGCCACGACCCGGCATATGCGAGGATTCATACATTCAGAGATGCGCTTAATCGCTCCGCCTTTGCCAGCAGCATCTCTCCCTTCAAATAAAACAACAACTTTCAGACCCTTTTCTTTTACCCAGTATTGGAGTTTTACTAGCTCTGTTTGTAGCCGTTCTAGCTCTTTCTTGTAGACTTTCTTGTTGAGCTTTTTAAGCTTTTTGCTATCTGTCGCTTTCTTTTTCTTAGACGCTTTGTCCTTTTTGCCTTTTGCTTTTCTGCTCACCTCTTCGTCCGCTACGACTAGCTGTGTCTTGGCAGTTTTTGCAATAGCTTTCTTTTCAGCCGTCGTTTTAGAGCTGTTAGTATCAGCAATTTCTGGAACTGAAGTAGACTTCTTCTTTGCCATAGTTTGCGTTTGGTTTGCGCTTAGTTTGGATAAGAGGGTACAAAAAAGGTTTCGCGGCCTATGCCTTCAGGTTAAGAGATAGTTTAGAAAACAGATGTCTTCTTTAACTGCTCTTAATGATTATGATTTGGATCACAATGGACTTTATGATGTTGCCGTTGGGCATCGCTAGGTTAAGCCACGCATGAAGATAGGACTATTAGGGACAGGACTGATGGGCGCGCCGATGGCCCTACGGCTTCAGCATTCAGGCTTTGAAGTTTCGGCCTGGAATCGCACCCAGCAGAAACTACTGCCGCTAGCAAAAGCAGGTATTCGGACAGTAGATAGCGCGGCTGAGGCGATCGCCTCTACAGAACTTACCATTACCATGCTTAGCGATGCTGCCGCCCTCGAAGCCGCGCTCTTTCGCGATCCCGCTGCGCTCTCGGGTCGTACCCTCCTACAGATGGGAACCATCGCCCCGAGCGAAAGCCGCGAACTCTGTGCCAAAGTTCAGGCCGCAGACGGTGACTATCTAGAATCGCCGGTGCTGGGCAGTATCCCTCAAGTCAAATCCGGTTCACTCATTCTTATGGTCGGTGCGAGGCCCGAACAGTTTGATCGCCAGCTACCAGTACTTAGATGCTTTGGCCCTAGCCCCGAGCTGATGGGACCAGTAGGCACCGCTGCCGCTGCGAAGCTGGCAATGAATCAGCTGATCGGTAGCTTGACAGCAGCTTTTTCAATGAGTCTAGGATTTGTTCAGAAAGAAGGGCTAGACGTTGAGAAATTCATGTCTATTGTGCGAGAAAGCGCGCTGTACGCCCCAACTTTTGATAAGAAGCTAGCGCGAATGTGCGATCGCAATTTTTCCAATCCCAATTTTCCTACCAAACACCTACTTAAGGACATGAACTTGTTTGTACAGGCAGCGCAAGCGCAGGGAATTGATGCAACAGTGGCAGCCGGGGTCAGCCAGGTAGCCAGAAACGCGATCACTCAGGGCTTAGCGGATGGAGATTATTCCGCAATCTACAGTGCAATTAGCCAGCGTAGCTAACTAGTACGATTAGCCAATATTGATGCACAAAGAAGCTGCATAGAGTAGAAGCTACATAGAAGTAGAACTATGAAACTATCAAGATCGTTTGTAAAACAACTGCTAGGGCTAAGTATCGCATTCCTATTGTTTGGGCTTGCATTTGTTCATAGCCCCAGCGAAGCGCTACCTATTCCTGCCGACAACGGCCTAGTAATTAAACAAAGTCGTTATAGCGTAGAAGAAACAGAAAGAAGATTTATCAACGCGCTTAATTCAAAAGAATTAAACACATTTGCCACAATCGATCACGCGCGCAATGCCGAAGGCGCAGGGCTAACCATGCGTCCGACGCGGGTTGTTCTCTTTGGCAATCCGAATCTAGGTACGGCTCTGATGCAGTGTAATCAGAGTTTGGCAATTGACCTACCGCAGAAGCTGTTGATTTGGCAAGACGAAACTGACCGGGTCAAGATTGCTTATAACGATCCTCGCTATCTAGGTGGCCGTCACGGACTAGAGGGCTGTAGTAGTGGCACTATCAGACAGATGGCTGGCGCTTTAGACAAGCTGTCCGCTAGTGCGATCGCTCCATAACTAGACAATCCAACTAGACAACCCAGTACCACGTCAAACCTCAAAATGGGGTTCCTTTGCCTAGCGGATCGCGTTCGGTACTGAGCGAAATATCGTGTTCATTTCCAGTGCTGCCTGGTGTCTGTCTCTATCCTAGCTATTGCTCGGTTTGACTTTACGCTACTTTTATATTTTACCTTCCTCTTTATCCACTTCTTGCTCTGGTTCTCGCTCTGGACGCATACCTTTTCCCATCCATTAAGACGTTTCAATCGGATTGCGTACAAATCTACAAAGAAATGATGAAGCTTGGCATCTCGGTCTGCAGCCTACGAGATTTCCCCTATACCATCGAGATCGACATCATGCTCGCTAATCTAGATGTGATGGGGTGCTCATAGGGATGCTAGAAGGGATGCCGCAGGCAGCACTAGAACGTTCAAAAGATCGATTTGTATCCGTGATCGTGCCCGTATTTAACGATGCGGCAGGGCTACGGCTATGCTTGCAGGCGCTAGCAGACCAAACCTATGAGCAAAAGGGCGATCGAGAAGATCAAAAGGCTAACTACGAAGTGATCGTGGTAGATAATGCCTCAGCGGAAAGTGAAAACATTCCAGCGCTGGTTGCCGAGTTTCCAGTCGCTGTGTACGCCCATGAGCCGTTGCCTGGTTCTTATGCAGCGCGTAATTGTGGACTGACTCTAGCTAAGGGCGAGATTCTAGCCTTTACTGATGCTGACTGCGTTCCGGCAGAAGATTGGATAGAAAAGGGCGTCGCCCGTTTGACTGAGATTTCTCACTGTGGATTAGTCGCTGGTCGGATTAATCTATTTTTCAGGGGGGATCAGGCAAATCCGATTGAGCTATACGAAAGCGTGACTGCTTTTCCACAGCAGCGACTGCTAGATCAGCAGAAAGGGGCAGCGACAGCTAATGTTTTCACCTTTAGATCGGTGATGGATGCCGTTGGCCCGTTTAATGCCAAGCTTCGCTCTCAGGGCGATTTGGAGTGGGGGCATCGGGTGTTTGCGGCAGGCTACCGGCAGGTTTATGCAGCGGATGTCTGTGTAGCTCATCCTGCTAGGTATACGCTCCGGCAGTTGCGTCGCCGAACCCTGCGCTTAGCAGGCGGTACCTTCAGCCGGGTGATTCAGTCTGAACAAAGCGTTTTGCAGCGCAATTGGGTGTTCACTAAGCTGCTTTTGGCAGATTTAATACCGCCTGTCAACTTTGCAATTAGCGCTTTTAAAGATAGTCGCCTGAGCGGCTTTAGGCAAAAAACGGTCGTGCCCCTGGTGCTGGTATGGGTGCGCTACGTCAGCGCAGTTGAGAAAGCACGTCTGAGATTTGGTGGAGTGCCGCATCGCGGTTAGAGGAAGTAAGCTGCATGAAAAAGAAGCCGACAAAGAAGCCCGAAAAAAAGCCCGAAAAGAAGCTGAAAGTTGCCTTTGTCGTTCACGAGTTTCCGGTGCTGTCGGAGACATTCATTGTGAATCAGGCGACAGGTTTGATTGACCGGGGCTGCGAAGTCGATATCTACACGGATCGGCTGGGCGATCCCAGCAAGGTGCATCCAGATGTGCAGGCATATGACTTGCTCAGCCGAACTCGGCTGCTGCCAGCCGTGCCTCAGAACTACGCGGTACGGGCGCTGAAGGCGATCGCACTCATTGCCAGATATAGCTATCAATATCCGAACAGAGTAGCGCGATCGCTCAACATCTTTCGCCGAGGCATTCGCGCTGCCTCCCTATGGTCACTGTTTACCGAGCTGCCGCCGCTGGATTTACCTAGCTATGACATTATTCACGCTCAGTTTGGCAATCTCGGCTTTCACTCACTGCTGCTAAGAGATCTCAGCCCGAACGCCCGGCTAGTCGTAATGTTTCGTGGTTTTGATATTAGTCAGCAGGTGCAGGCAAAAGGCCCTGGCGTTTACAGCTCGCTTTTCAAACAGGCGGACTTTTTCTTAACTAACTGCGATTTCTTTCGGCAAAGGCTGCTAGCCCTAGGCTGTCCGCCCGATCGGGTGAGGGTGCATTATTCTGGCCTAGACTGTAGTAAGTTTACGCCGAAGCTGCACTCTGGGCATTTCTCTGGGCCATCTTCAGAGAAAGTGCGGATTGCGGCCACTGGACGATTGGTTGAAAAAAAAGGATTCGAATACGCCATCAAAGCGATCGCAAAAGTAGCCGAGCACAGTCCTCATGTCACGTTTGATATCATCGGCGACGGCCCGCTACGGCCCGAGCTGTCGGCACTGATCGAAACGCTAAATATGCAAGAGACTATCCATCTCTTGGGCTGGCGAGACGAGCAGGAAATCATTGATACATTGACGCGATCGCATCTGTTCGTAGCCCCTAGCGTCACGGCAGCCAAGGGCAATCAAGACGCGCCGATTAACGTGCTCAAAGAAGCGATGGCGCTAGGATTACCTGTGGTCAGTACAACCCACGGTGGCATTCCTGAGCTGGTCGAAGATGGGGTATCTGGCTTTTTGGTGCCAGAGCGAGATGCCGATGCGATCGCCCAGGCGCTGACTACTTTAATAGCGCATCCAGAACGCTGGTCAGCGATGGGAGCAGCGGGCCGCGCCTATGTAGAAGCTCACTACAACCTAGATTCGTTGAATGACAAGCTACTAGCGCTTTATCAGCAGCTAACAGCTGATCCAAAAGAAGGCCCTTATCAAAGTCCTCCTGATGTAGTTCCCGCTACCCAGTCGTTACTTTCTAGTAGTCACAAACCAGTAGTCATAAGGTAAGCAGATGTCTGAAAAGTTGAGAATTGCTTTCGTGGTTGGTCAGTTTCCAATGCTGTCGGAAACCTTTGTCATGAATCAGGCAACAGGGCTATTGGCGCGCGGCCACGAGGTTGATATCTACACTGAGCAGCTGTGCGATACCAGTAGCGTGCATCCTGATGTCACTCGGTACAACCTTTTAGAGCGTACGTACGTTCTCCCTTCTGTCCCAGAAAATTACCTAGCGCGATTGATCAAAGGGATAGGGCTGGTGGCCAAGGATATGTATCGGTATCCCAGGCAAACTTTGCGATCGCTCAATCTTGTTCGCTACGGCATGCGAGTTGCCTCTTTGCGAATGCTCTTTGCCAACCTGCCTCGTACCAACCCGGTGCCTTATGACATTATTCACGCTCAGTTCGGGACTTTGGGCTTTCGGGGGAGGCTGCTGCGAGATCTAAACGCCGGATCGCGATTGATTGTGATGTTTCGAGGCTCTGATATCAGCCAGTGGGTCAAGTCTCAAGGCGAGCATGTGTACGATTCGCTCTTTCGCCAGGCAGACTACTTTTTAACCAACTGCGATTTCTTTCGGCAGAAGCTACTAGCGCTAGGATGTCCGCCTGACAGACTAAAAGTTCACTATTCTGGCCTAGACTGTAGCAAATTTCAGCTTGTGCTTCGCCGACTAGAAGGCGCTGATAAGATTCGGATCGCGGCGACGGGTCGACTGGTTGAGAAAAAAGGATTTGAGTACTGTATTCGCGCTGTAGCTCAAGTCGCACAGCAATATCCTGGGATTATCTTCGATATTATGGGCGATGGCCCGTTACGTCCGGCGCTAGCCGAACTGATCGACTCTCTCCAAATGACAGAGGTAATTCATCTTCGCGGCTGGCAGAATGAAGATGAAATTATTGATACGCTCGGGCGGGCTCATCTATTTGTAGCCCCTAGCGTGACTGCCTCTAACGGTAACCAAGATGCCCCGATCAATGTTCTCAAAGAGGCCATGGCACTAGGATTGCCGGTAGTCAGCACGTATCATGGCGGCATTCCTGAGCTAGTCGAAGATGGCGTTTCTGGTCTGCTGGTACCTGAACGGGATGCCGATGCGATCGCCCAGGCACTCACAACGCTAATAGAACATCCAGAACGCTGGCCAGAGATGGGCCAAGCGGGCCGAGCCTATGTAGAAGCTCACTACAGCCTAGATGCGTTGAACGATCGGCTAGTCACCCTCTATCAGCGGCTAAGGGCTGAGCCGATAAAGGGCCATCATCTGCTTGGTACCCCACCGATCGAACCCAGTTCTACCGAGGTTGGCACTGGCGCTGATGCCAGCACTGATACCGGCGTTGGTACTGATGTCAGCCTGGTCTCATAGGTGTTTTCTCATAGGCATTGATTCAGGGGCGCACAAGCGGGCGGTTTTGAATGCTTTAGCGGCATCTTCTAACCCGTATTTTCAATTCTCACAAACTTTCACTTTTATTTTCACAAACATGTCTCAACCTCCTTTATTATCGTCAAACGCAGCACCCGCTTCAATCCCCACAGCATCCGCCCAAGTCACTTCCACTCAAGTCATTTCCGCCCAAGTCACTGCCGCCCAAGTCACTTCCACTCAAGTCATTTCCGCCCAAGTCACTATAGTCGTCGTTCCGCGCGAGCGATTTAGCTGTACTGAAACCTCTCTACAAAGTATCTACGAGCACACTAAAATTCCCTTTGAGCTAGTCTACGTAGACGGCAACTCCCCACCGCACATCCAGAAATATCTTGAAGAACAAGCCAAAGAGCGCCAGTTTAATCTCATCCGCACCGAGTACTATCTTTTTCCTAACCAGTCTAGAAACATCGGTTTAGCCAGCGTTAAAACGCCCTATCTCGTCTTTTTAGACAATGATGTTGTTGTTTCTTCTGGTTGGCTTGAAGCGCTTCTAAATTGCGCTGAAGAGACTGGTGCAGCGGTTGTTGGTCCGCTGATGTGTCAAAAAGAGCCGATTCACGAAGAGATTCACTTTGCTGGGGGAGAGTCTCATATCTGGGTCGATCAGCTAGGTCGCCGTCGCATCAGAGAGAAAATGCTCAGCCAGGGCCAGCGCGTCAATGCTGTTTTACCCACGCTAAAACGCAGTGAGACCGAGCTAGCTGAGTTTCACTGCGTGCTGATTCGGCAGTCGGTTTTTGATCAGCTTGGCTCACTAGACGAAGGCATGCTAAATACCAAAGAACATCTAGACTTTTGCATGAGCGTTGCTCAACTAGGAGAAAAGGTGTACTTTGAGCCAGCTGCTATCGTTACCTACGTGGCAGGGCCTCCCCTAGAGCGCAGCGACCTGACCTACTATATGCTGCGCTGGAGCGATGAATGGACCCTAAAAAGTCTGCACCACTTCCGTGATAAGTGGAATGTCGTGGAAGATGGCTACTTTACTTCAAAGTACAAGAAACTAGGCTGGCGACGCCATCATACCATTATGGGACCTTTCGTTCGCGCTATCACCCTGGGTAGGGGGAGCCGCCTAATGATGAGAGGACTTGCTGGCGTAGATCGTCTGTTCAATCGCTATCTTACTCGGCGTCATGCGCGGCTGCAAAAGCAGATGTAGCTAAGGGGGCTAATAAAAATGCAAACGCTGCTGACTATTATCATCCCTACCTACAATCGTCCTCAGATGGTGGAACTAGCGGTGGAAAGCGCCCTGGCCCAGACTATAGAGACTTCGGGAAAGGGGATAGAGGTCTTGGTTGTAGACGATCACTCACCTGATCCTCTATCTCTGCCAAAACATCCTCGCTTACGCGCTATTCGGCTACCCAAAAATTGCGGCGGTGCGGCGGCTCGCAACGAAGGAGCTAGAGCTGCTTTGGGGAAATACATTACCTATCTAGATGATGATGACCAGCTTTTGCCAGGGATGGCAGAAGCTGCTATTAGGGCGCTGCGAGACTCTCCCCTGCCTCCGCCAGTAGCAGTACTCACTGGCATAGAAGTAGTCAACCAGTCGGGTGAGGTGCTAAAGACTCGATGGCCCCCCGTTCTACCGAAGGGATCGCATTTCTCGCTAGAGAAGATCAGTCCAGACAAATCGTTCTTGACCAAGCAGACTCTGGTGGTTGAAAGAGAAGTTCTATTAGGTATTGGTGGATTCGATGAGACATTTCAGTCGCGGGTACATTCAGAGCTATTCTTGCGACTCAATCAGGTTTGCTCGCTGATGGGGCTGCCGATCATCACCTATCGGCTGATGGCTCATGAAGGCTATAGAGTCTCTAGCAACCCGGACTTACGCCAGACCAGCTTTAAGCAGCTAATTGCTAAGCACCGTTCTCTATTTGAAGCCCATCCAGCACAGTTTGCTAAATTTCTATACGAGCATGCCCGAAAGTCTTCTAAGTCAGGGCAAAAACAGGCCGCTCTAAAGGCATTGGCCTGGGCCTTCAAAGTACATCCTTTTCATAGCTCTTTGCTGATCGGTAGACAGATCAAAGCTCAGCTGACAAAAAATATGACAGTTTGGTAGATAGAACAGCTTGCAAATGCCCTCTTTGTGTGAAATCTTTGTGTGAAATCTATGAGAATAAAGCTACCCACGATTGTCAGAAGAGTGCTTGAAGCTAATAGCTTTTGGAGAGAGAATCGACTGATTCTACGAGAGTTTAAGCACTTTCGCTCCGTTGCTTATGCCGCGATCGCATTCGCCTTTGCCGCTGCTTTTTTAGAAGGGATCACAGTGGGCTTGATCGCCTCGTTCTTGCAAGGATTGACCAACCCTGACGAACCGCCTATTCAAACGGGGCTAGCTTGGTTTGATACGCTGTTTCTAGCAACAGAATCCTCGCCCGAAGAGCGAATCTACCGACTTTCAGGGCTGCTGATGGTGGGTGTGTGGTTAAGATCATGCTGCGATTACCTAGGTCAGGTGTACTCTAAAAAGGCCTCCCTCAGCTTAGTGGATCAGCTACGACGCAGAATATTTGAGCAGCTCAAAAGCTTTGAGCTGAGCTTCTATACAACCGCCAACCCAGGCGCTTTGATTAGTACCCTTAGAGGAGAGGTCAAACAGGTACAGCAGGCATTTGATCTGCTGGCGAGATCTTTCCTATTCACCTCCAAGCTCTTAGCCTATCTGGTAGCGATGCTGCTGTTGTCATGGCAGCTTTTCACTACTTCTGTGCTCGTATTTGGGCTATTGGGCGTTGGGTTGACTTCGTTGACCTCTAGGGTCAGAGAAGCAAGTTTTGAAGTGCCTAAAGCGAATAAAACATTCACCTCCAATACTTTGTCTTTTGTCAGTGGTATTCGTACGGTTCATGCCTGCGGCACCCAAGATTTTGAAACTCGGCGTTACACCAAATCAACTCGCGAAATCTATAACGCTCAGATGGGTGTGATTAAGCTTGCGGAGCTCGTGCAGCCTCTTATTGAGGGCGCAGGCGCAACGTTGCTAGTGGGCATGGTGGTTGTTTCTTACGGACTGCTGATCTCGACTGGTCGATTGACCGCAGCTGAGCTGTTAACCTTTTTGTTTGTACTCGTTCGAACAACGCCGATTTTCTCTGCGTTGAACGGCACTTTGGTTAAATTTGTGTCTGTTCAAGGATCTCTAAGTGCGGTCAACGACTTGCTACGACGTGACGATAAGCCATATTTTCAAGATGGCCATAGGATCTTCACAGGGTTACAACGCTCAATTGACTTCGAATCGGTAGATTTCTCCTATCAGCTAGAAGAACCTGTGCTCCACGACATCACGCTATCAATCAAACGGGGTGAAACAACCGCTTTGGTCGGTACGTCAGGCGCGGGTAAAACAACGCTAGCAGATTTGATTCCTCGGTTCTACGACCCTACCCAAGGGCGAATCCTAGTAGATGGGATTGATATTCGATCGCTTAAGATTGCGTCTTTTAGACAGTGCATGGCCATCGTTAGCCAAGATACCTTTATCTTCAATACCACTGTGCGAGAAAATATTGCCTATGGCGTATCTGACAGCGGCGAGGCTGATGAACAAGATCTGTACGAAGTCGCTAGAATGGCTAATGCATTAGATTTTATTCTCAATCTGCCCCAGGGCTTTGATACGGTATTGGGCGATCGCGGTGTTCGGCTTTCGGGGGGACAGCGACAGCGAATTGCGATCGCCCGCGCACTGCTACAAAATCCTGAAATTCTGATTCTAGACGAGGCGACTAGCGCCCTAGATTCTTTAACCGAGAAGCTGATTCAAGATTCGCTAGAGCGTTTGTCTAAGGGGCGTACAGTTATTGCGATCGCCCATCGTCTTTCTACCATCGCCGATGCCGATAAAGTTGTTGTCTTAGAAAAGGGCCGCATCGCTGAGCAGGGGCGCTATCAAGATCTGCTAGAAACTCGTGGCAAGCTCTGGGAATATCACAAAATGCAGTTTGAAATGAGCCGCACATAATACGAGTTGTTGACGTTTTGACTGCCTGAATCCGGCTGCTTGAACAGATAGAACTCTAGCTTACTTCCCGTGGCACTGCTTAAACTTTAGACGGCTGCCGCACCAGCAAGGTTGTGTTCGTTTCGGCTGATAGGGCGGCAACAGGTCGCCCTGGGTATAGAACCATTGAGGGCCTTCACGCACAAACTGAGATTTCTCGTGAAGCTGACCAATATCGTTCAAAGGGCTGTTTTCTGAGTCTGTTGCTGAAGCTTTCTGATTGCCTAACGTGATAGACAGCTTGGCAGGTGCTTTGGAGCGATAGGCCGCGACGAATTCTACAGTACCGGTCTTGTCTTTTCGCTGACCTTTCTGGGTGTCAATTACGAGCAGATTGAGCCACTGAGTCGTTTGAATCGTTTGCTGTAGGCTGGTGTGAGCGTCTGAGCGATAGTCAATGTGGTGGGTGGCCAGCAGGTAGTCGATGTCACCTAGGGCGAAGGCCGTGTAGCGTGATCGCATCAAAGCCTCAGCCGTCGGCGCATATTTGATGCCTGCATTTGTTCCTTTACTTATCCCTTTCAGGTACGGCTCACAGCAGTTGGCAAAAGGTCGCCTGCTGCCGCACGGGCACTGTTTGCTCATGGCTCTAGCTCATTTCTTGACTCGTTGTTTTAACCTGTTGTCTTGACTTGCTGTTTTTAACTCACTGCTCCTGATTCGCTGCTCTTGATTTGCTGTTCTGAGAAAACTTATGCACCTTGGCCTAATCCTAAAATCATCGATGCTAAGCTTGCTGTAGAACATTTGTTTTCTCTATGTCGCAGTCCGCCGCTACCCAACTAAATCAAGCTGAGACTCCAGAAGCGATTCCAGAAGTGCTTCCTGGTATAGAGCTTAGTCAGCAGCAGTGGCAGGCGCTGCTGGCGTTAGAAGCGTTTGTTCACAGCAGCGAAAAGATCTATCTACTCACTGGCTATGCCGGCACGGGCAAAACGACTTTACTGCAGGCTCTGATTACCCGATTGCAGCAGCAGCGTGACAGCAGACCGATTGCACTAACCGCGCTTAGCAACAAGGCTACCAAAGTATTGCAGTCGATGGCCTACCGCTGGGGATGCGAAGTAGACTGCATGACCTGCTGTAAGTTGCTAGGGCTAAAGCCAGTGATTGATAAGGAGACGGGCGGTCAGAAGTTCGAGCCCGATCGCGATCGCAAAAACCTCACGACTGAATACGATCTGGTCGTCGTAGACGAGTGTTCGATGATCAACGTAGACATGTGGGATCTGCTTATTAGCTCTGTGTCTAGATTCACCGATCGTACTCAGCTTCTATTCGTTGGCGACTCCGCCCAGCTACCGCCCGTGGGTGAAATCGAATCCCCCTGTTTTGCCAACGTCCTGCACCGCAGCGACTTGACAGAAGTCATCCGCTACGGCGGCGCAATTGGACTGCTCGCAGAAGACGTGCGAACTAACCTAGAGAGAACAACGATGCCTCAGGCGGTGAGCGATCGCAATGCCACCAATACCGAAGGGATCTTTACCATCCCTCGGGCGCAGTGGGAAAAACTCATGCTCAGAGCCTTCAAAAGCGAAGCCTACGAGCAAAATCCTGACCAGGTCCGCGTACTCGCCTACACCAACAATCGCGTCAACTACCTCAACAACAAAATTCGCGCTGCCATCTACGGTGAAAAAGCGGCGCGCTTTATGGCTGGAGAACGCCTTGTTGCTAGAAATGCCTGCATGGGACGAGACGGCATTTTGCTACAGACCTCAGAAGAGTGCCAAGTCTTAGCAGCCTACCTTACCCGCTTTGAGGGCTGGCTAGTCTGGGAGCTAGAAGTTGAAACCGACGACTATCAAGAGCGCAAACTGCGAGTCTTACACGAAGATGAACAGCAGCGGTTTAAGGAGCTTCTTTCTGACTACTCAGAAAAAAAACAGTGGATGGCTTTTTGGGACTACAAAGAGCTTTTTCACGATCTTAGCTATGCCTACAGCCTCACAGTCCACAAAAGTCAAGGCTCCACCTTTCAAGATGTCTTTGTCGATGTGCCCAATCTTATGCTCAATCGTAAAGTGATAGAGCGCAACCAGCTTTACTATGTCGCCTTTACCCGCGCAGCTAAAAGGCTGTTCCTATCAACATAGAAACAGCCTTTCGAAGAATCTAGGATTGAAGAACTAGGGAAGATCTTGGAACCCAAAAACCACCTAATAAGGCATTAAAGTTCCACGTAATTCGCCACCACGATTCTTGGTGGTATGGATGTCTACATAGAGACGATTGTCAGCCAGTGCCTGCATCTGCTCTGGTGTTAGGGTAAATTCTCCCATTGCTGAACCGCCATGGCCAGTATCGTCTAGCATGACGTTTAAGGCGTACTGGAATGGGCCATTCTCCATTGAGCTGCCTTGGTGGATATGGAAAGCAGAGGTGATGTTTGAGTTAGGTGGGTTGACCGGATCGCTTGCGTAGTCTCGCATATCACTAGAGAGCATCTTAAAGCTGCCCCGTACAATCAGTCGATTGCCAGAAAGTACAGCACCGACAGCCCCGCGAGCTGGTGTATTCATCGGAGAACTTCCCACTACGTTGCTCTCCCGCATTGGCGCTACGTAAGAGGTGAAAGAACTCATCCCCTGAGCAACCAAAGTTGCCTTAGCCCTTCGTATGTTAGCTCGATTCTCGGCGGCAACAGAGAACTCCGAATCTAGGTGTTGAAGCTGGCTAGCGTTAGTCGAGCTGGTTGGTAGAGAATAGCTAAAGCTAGGCGCACAGAATACAACTACAGCTAGAAAGGTAGTCAAACCAAGCAGCAGATGACGAAATTTTTTGAAATAGAAGCGCATATGTTTGTTCTTACTTTTCGTTTTTAACTTTAAAGAGTTCATGAAGGATATGAAAGACAGCCCGAGCATACCCAAAAGGACTACGCTACTAACAGCTCATGTGAAAGATTTGACGTTTGGAGCGAAGAAAGTAGTCGGCCTTAGCTGAATGCTTCTCGACTTTGATCTGTCCTCAGCTTTGTTCGATCTATCTTTACTCACTGCCCTTATTGGACGTCTTGCTAAGAGTACGTAGCAAATCTGCTAGCGGATGCAAGAAAGTAGTTTGCATCGAACACACCTACGAATCAACAGGTTACGCTGTGTCGATAAAGTTTCGTGTCGTACAAAGTCTTGTGTCTTGTAAAGTCTCGCAGTTATACCATTGACTGCTGTAGTAATAACATCCGTGCCCTATGTGTTCATACTTAAACAATCACTTTGCTCGACGTCGACTGATAAGCAACAATCGACAGTCGAACGGCCTATTTATTCGCGATAGACTTCTAGTAACTTACTACCGAACCGAACGGGCGATCGCATCCGCCGCCCGATCAATTTGCTCATTACTCACCATCAAATTGGTCACGGCTCGAATCTTATGAGGCCCAGTTGCTAAGACGGCGACACCCTCTTTTGCTAGCGTCTTCACCACTTCACTCGCGCTGAACTCGGTCACCTCGAAGTTAACAATATTGGTTTCAACCAGGTCAGGATCAATCAATACGCCCTTCATTCCCTGCAATTTTTTAGCCAGTCGCTGGGCGTTGCTGTGATCTTCTGCCAGCCGCTCGAACTGGTGCTGCACGGCATAAAGTGCGCCTGCTGCAACGATTCCAGCCTGTCGCATGCCACCGCCGAACATCTTACGAAATCGCCGGGCGATCGCAATTTTTTCAGCAGAACCGACTAGCGCTGAGCCGACGGGCGCACCTAATCCTTTTGAGAAGCATACGCTCACGGTATCGAACGGAGCCGCATACTCTTTGGGCGAGAGCCCCGTCGCCACACAGGCGTTCCAGAACCTAGCACCGTCCATATGTAGCTGTAGATCGTTTTGCCGACAAACAGCCGCGATTTCTCGAATGGTTTCCAAAGGAAAAATTCGGCCACCGCTACGGTTGTGCGTATTTTCGATGCAGACCAGCCGAGTAAGAGGAAAGTGGGGATCGACTGGACGCAATGAGCTTTCAACTGCTGCTGCCGAGAAAACGCCGCCTTCGCCAGGTAATAGCCGACAGCTAACGCCGGAAAGGGCCGCCGGGCCGCCGCCTTCGTAATAATAGATATGAGCTTCAGCTTCTAGAACGATCTCATCGCCAGGTTGAGTATGCGATCGCAGCGCCACCTGGTTAGTCATTGTCCCCGAAGGCATATAGATCGCGGCTTCTTTGCCTAGTAGCGCCGCGACATAGGTCTCTAACTCATTGACGGATGGATCGTCGCCTAACACATCGTCTCCGACTGGCGCGGCCAGCATCGCCTGCCTCATCTCCGGTGTTGGCTGAGTCACTGTATCGCTACGCAAATCGATCATAATTTCGCCAGGCTGTAGAAATTAAAAGGCTGTAGAAATCAAGCATATCGTCGACAGAGATAGCACTGCTAAGAAATTGCCATGCCCATCACAACTGCCATGAAAGCTATCGTAGTGAATTTGGCAGAGACGCAAACCTAGTTAAAAAATCATCAGATGCAGCCAAGATTGTACAGTCATAGCTCTTCGCAAATGAAAGTCGTGTCTTTTTTGATACTTTATCTGTACTTAGCAGAACTACCTTTGGGTATGTTGGATGTGTGTGCCGCTACCAGCAGTAGGCTTAGTTCTACTCATATGCATAATAGACAAACCCTTTTCTTACTTACTTTCTAGCGGGCAAGTTTGATGATTAATTTACGGCTATTTTTACTTGCCTTGGGCCAGGGCTTCTATCTAAAAAGTCCGGCTCTAAAAGATCCAGCTCCAAAAATTTCAGCAGGATTCGGTCGTCGCAGTCGCGATCGCCGCTCTACAAAAGGCAATCCTCTTGTCGTTCCCACTGTACTTGCCAGCATTTTCGTCGGATCTATCTCTATCTTTGGCCTTGTTCATCTAAGAAGCAGTAGATTACTTGCTGGCCCAAGTAAATTTACAGACGAGGCAGGGCCCTATCCCACCATTGTTCCCTTCAAAGAGACAAGGGGAGAATGCGAAAGAAGCGGGCGTCAGTGGAAACGCAATCAGTGCGTAGATGCCATTCACGATTCTACTTTTTGATCAAAAAAGCGTTGAGTAAGACGCCTGATAGATTAGCTGATGCCCTCACTGGCCATGCACACTCTTATTGGCAATCCGGGCAAATTAGATCACATCAGACGGCGTCCGACACCATGAACACTCTTGTGCATCCTCAAATTCAGAGAACCTTGGCCGCGATCGTCATCACTGATGCGGTTAGCTTTAGCCAACGCATGTCGCAGGATGAAGAAAGAGCGCTCGCCATCATCAACCAAGATCTAAAACTGATCACCAGTCTTTGCAACAATTTTGAAGGCAAGATTCTGAAGACTGTGGGTGATGGCGTGCTGATGTACTTTGTCAGCGCCGTCCAAGCAGCCAGCTGCGCGGTAGAAATACAGAAAACATTTCTAGGATACGCCAAAAGCGAAGATGCGAATAATCACTTTACCCACCGGGTTGGTGTCCACTTAGGAGACATTTTCTTCAACCAAAAAGACATGATGGGCACGGGCGTCAACATTGCTGCTAGGTTAGAAGCTGCCGCCACACCAGGCTCTGTGTGCATGTCTCAGGTGGTATATGACGTGGTCAAGTCTCAGCTAGAGCTAGATGCTGACTATATTGGAGAGCTATCGCTCAAAAATATTTCAGAAGCAGTTGCTGCTTACTGTGTTTGGCCTCTAGGCATGCGCCCAGAAGAAAAGAGAATAGAGAGCACCGCTGCGGTAGCCTCCCTCTCGTTGTCACCGATTAATGCAGCTTTAAAGAATCTTTCAGAGCATCCTAACAGCCGCCGCATCAAAAAGCTGTTGTATGGAACGCACCAGTCTTTCTGGGAAAATAACAAGGCAGTTCTAGAAAGTTTTTCACTCAAGCGACTGTTAGAATCGCTGACCGAACGCAATTCGTCGTTAGAAGAGTGTCGCGATAGTCTCTACGCCATTGTAGGAACGCTTAACCGTCAAGTAGAGTATGCTCAGGTGGCTGAGATTATCTTGGATAGCTTGAGTGATTTCTATGTAGAGCCCATCGGGGGAACGATAGAAACAGCCAGGGTTCCCATAGAATGTTCAGCAGAAGAGTGTTCAACAGATCAAGCAGGCGATCGCACAGACGCTTTTGAAGCTGATATCCTAGACGATCCCACGGTGGCACTCTACAGCGATACCGCTGTCAGGCTCTCTCAAGGGCTAGAGCCGATCAGAACCAAAAAGCTGCTGTACTGTCTGTGCTACAACAAGTGGGAAGGTGATGTTTCAGTACTGGCGCAGGTAGATATAGCCGTATTGATACAAACGCTTCATCAGCAGATCTCAACCGTTAGAGGACTGCGAAACCGAATTAGAACCGTGCTCATGCGTCTAAATCGGCGCTCGATTTATGGGCCGATAGCTAACCGTATCTTTAAAGAATTTCAGGCACTGTATCCAGAGATTGACAGTCAAATTTCTTTGCCTGCAAGCGCCTTTGATGCAGACGATTCGACCTCGGAAAACACTCAGATCAGTTCAAAAAAAAAAGCGCAGCAAATTCTGGGCTGATGAAAAAGCAGCTAGTGACTCCTCAGTTCAGCTTGTGCTAGCCCACTGTTGTCTCTAGCAATTTGTCTCTAGCAATCTCTCTGGCAATCTCCAAAGCTATACGGCGCTACCACAAGTCGCTAGCCGTCTGCGAGCTTCATTTCTAGCCCTATGACAATTAGCCTTTACCACCGCTTGTAGAATAAGATTCCTAGAGTTACGGCTGCCTAGAAAGGTAGGTAAGTAGACTTTAGAAAGATTAGCTGCTGAGCAGCAGAGGCGATCGCATGGCAATTCCAAAAGTTTTTATCGACGGCGAGGCAGGCACAACTGGGCTGCAAATTTATCAGCGCCTAGCCGATCGCCGCGACCTGGAAGTGATCAGTATTGAACCGGCCAAGCGAAAAGAGGCCAGTGAACGTGCCAAGCTGATCAACGCCGCCGATGTCGCTATTCTGTGCCTACCCGATGACGCTGCTCGCGAAGCCGTTAGCTGGGTGACTAACCCTCAGACCAAAGTGCTAGACGCCAGCACGGCCCATAGAACCGCTGAGGAATGGGTCTATGGCTTTCCAGAAATAAGCGTGGATCAGCGATCGCGCATCGCCGCTGCCAGCAGAGTCAGCAATCCGGGCTGCTATCCAACTGGATTTCTAACGCTGATGTCTCCGCTGGTCAGAAGCGGACTGCTACCAGCCACGTTCTCAGCTACAGTCAATGCGATTTCAGGCTACTCAGGCGGTGGCAAAAAGCTAATAGCTCAGTACGAAGGCTTTCGAGCAGAAGCCCCATCTGCAGAATCAAAATCGCCCTATAGTCCTTACGGCCTAGGCTTTGGACATAAGCACGTCAAAGAAATGCAAAAGTACGCCGGGCTGCATCACGCCCCGCTCTTTGTCCCTGCAGTTGGTGACTTTGCTCAAGGTATGGTTGTACAGGTGCCGCTGCCGCTGTGGAGCCTAGAAGATCCCCCCACCGGAGAGCAGCTACATGAAAAACTCAGCGCTCACTATGCAGATGAGCCATTTGTGCCTGTGGCACCGCTCAATAGTAAAGCATCACTTCGAGACAGCAACTTTTTTGAAGCCAAAAGTGCTAACCAGACAAACGAAGTGCAGGTCTTCGTCTTTGCTAACGACGATACCCAAGAAGCTCTGCTAGTCGCCCGCCTAGACAATTTAGGCAAAGGAGCCTCAGGTGCAGCGGTTCAAAATCTCAACATTATGTTGGACTTACCCGAAAACTCAGGTCTCACTATTTAGTTGGCGATTATTTTATTTTCACTGCCAGGCAGTTGCTCTGAAAGGATCGTCCAATCTTTTTGGAAGGAAACAACAAAAAGAGAAGACAACAAAGTAGTCTTAACTCATATTTGAATGTAGGTGATATTTTTTTATGGTTCAGGTCAAAATTACAGGCAGCACTGAGTCTCTTAACCCAATCAAAGCTCAGCTCTCAGACATTATTCACACTTGTTTGAGAGAAGCTATCGGCACGCCAGAAGAGAAACGATTTCAGAGATTCTATCCGCTCGATGCAGAAAACTTTTACTATCCCAAAAGTTGTTCATCTCGGTATACCATTATCGAAATTATTATGTTTGAGGGGCGCTCGGTTGGCGCAAAAAAACGACTAACTAGTTTGTTGTTTGAGCGAATTAACCAGCAGTTAGGAATAGCAGTAGAAGATATTGAGATTGCGATCCTCGATCTACCCAAACACAACTGGGGCATTCGCGGTCTTCCAGGTGACGAGCTGGTCCTCAACTATCCGATAAACATATAAATACACACCGCTAAATACATATTGCATAAATACACAGCCGAACTTTCGAGTCCCATAACAGAAACCCCAAGGACTTTTGTCATGCCCCCAAGCACACAGCCCAAGATCCCATTCGATCAGATCTTCTTCTTCGGCGATTCTCTATCTGACGATGGCAATCTCTACGATCTGTCCTCTAGGCTACTGCGGATAGGAACACCTCCAGATGACTTTGGCTATAACCAAAAATTTACTAACGTCGAGGCTGATGGCAATGGTGCTATGTGGACTGAAGAAGCCCCTTCTCTGTTAGGGCTAGCGTCAGAGGATGTGCATAACTTTGCTTTTGGTGCGGCCCGCGCCATCGGCAGTGCCACTATTGGCAGTATCTTTCGCCTAGGTGAAGTAGCCGATCAGCTGATCAGCCCTGAAGTCGATCTAGACGTCTTCGATAGTGAAACCTTGACAGAAGAGGCAAAAGCGCTGCTAGCTGAAGCTGGCGTGCTTGATAAATTATCTGCTGTCAATAGCCTCAATCTCACTGGGCAAGTGACTAACGCTTTAGCATCAGCACAAGGTCAGTTCAGCAGCGGTACGGCAGCTTCTTTCCTCATAGGCGGCAACGACTACACAAACTTGACCCCCGATCTAGACCCTCAAGCATTCGTCGCGGATCTAATTACAACCATCCTCAACAGCGCTGCTCAGGTCGCGGCGGCGGGTGCGGATACCTTGATCTACGTCACGCAACCGCTGCTTTCAACAGCGCCTGTTAGTGAACAGATTGTATCGACTCTAATTCAACAAGGCTTATCAGAAGCCGCAGCCGCAGCTACATTGGAGCAGCTTGACCAGCTTGTCAGCGTTCAAAATCAACAGGTAGCAGCAGGTTTTCAAGCTTTGGGCCAGCAGTTTGGCGCTGAGACCAGGACCGTCGATCTGGCTCAACTTTCTGAAGAGATACAGGCTGACTTGTCTGGGTTTGGGTTTGAGTTTGGGGGCAGTCGCATTCTTTCTGTCGGTGCGGATACCCTAAGCTTTCAAGATGTCAATAACAATGGCATCCCAGATGTTGGCATAGATCCTGACACGAATGAGATCCTTGACTTACCGTTGCCCTTCATTTCTACGGATATCGATGGAGATGCAAAAGACGACATCTATGTAGTGACCAACGCTGAGTCACTAGAATTCGATCTTGATGAAATCACCTTTTTTGATACGGTTCATCCCTCTGCGGCCACCCAAGATTTGATTGCTAGTTTCTACGTGGCCGCTCTAACTCAAGATGTCAACTTTTTAACATCAACAGGCGACGATTTTTCTGGCAGCCAGCACGAGGATCTCATTTTTGCTAAAGCTGGAGATGACTCAGTAGAAGGCAAACATGCCAACGACGTCATTTTCGGAGGTTTGGGAGACGACACCCTCTGGGGTAGTAAGGGCCACGATATCGTGGTTGGCGGTGCTGGCGATGATTTAGTCATCGGCAACCTAGGGGCCGATGTTGTCGCGGGTTCAGATGGTGATGATCGGCTACGGGGACGCAGGGGCAGCGATATCTTGATTGGCGGCGACGGTAGCGACGATGTTAGGGGCGGCTCTGGCAACGATCTTTTTATTCAGGCGATTGATGGAGAGGCGAATACCAGCGATGACATTCGCGGCGGCCTTGGTTACGACGTCCTATTTCTTGAAGTCGATGGCACTGACTTTGAAGCTGCTCAGTCTGGCATTGCTGACTTTCAAGCGGGCCGACCGTTTCAGTTTTCTATAGGGAATAGCGAAATTAAGCTTCGCAGCATTGAGCAAGTCATACTTGGTAACAGCGACAATCGCACCCAGTCTGCTCAGGCGTATTCGCAAGCATTTGGCGAACTAGATGCCGAGGCGATCGCACTAGTAGACGCAGCCGTACGCTGGAACCAGATAGACCCAGTTGTATAGACACTCAAATTAAGGTCAAAATAGGCTCCAGATCCATCGATAAACCAGAAGCTAGATGACTGTAAGTAGTAAGACCGCCAAAAGACTCCTCTATGATTTTATGTTCGAGAGCGAGGGTGCGAAGGAATGGGTAGAAGATGTCTGGGGCTTAAGTCCATTTCTAGGCCAGGGCGCAGCCAATGCATCTGAAGTGCTCGGCGCGTTCATGGAAGTCTGCTCAGAACAGCAGCTCAATGAAATTGTTTCTAGTTTGTACGCGGCTCATCAAGAGTCAATTCGTGAGCTAGCGACTGCGAGCGAGTGGCGAGTGCCTATCGATCCTAAGCAGTCAGTCGATGCCCCGTAGAGAATTTTAACGATTGCCTGCTTGTGGGTGGTTTGCCTGCTGCCGCAATGCCTCAATAATTTGACTATTCGCTTTAGGAAAGGGATATTGATCGATTTCGTCGAGGGTGACCCATTTGATTTCATCGCATTCGAGCGGTTTAGGTTCACCGCTTAGAAAAGCACAGTTAAAGACATTGAGCGTGACTTTGAAGTGGGTGTAGGCATGCTCAATTGTGATCAGCTTGGTGCCAACTTCAATCTCGATATCTAGCTC
>NZ_JADEXO010000175.1 GCF_015207105.1 cf. Phormidesmis sp. LEGE 11477 | reverse complement strand
GGTTTAAATCTTGTCCAGGTTTCTAGGGCGGGGGTAGCTGAACCGAGGATGAGCGGACAGTTTTCTAGTTCGGCTCGCCACTGGGCGACTTGTCTGGCGTGATAGCAAGGCATGGGCTGATCTTGTTTGAAGCTGCTGTCGTGCTCTTCGTCCAAGATGATGATGCCGATGTTGGGCAAGGGGGCAAAGATGGCTGAACGGGTACCGATGATGATCTGCGGCTCGCCAGATAGCATTTGCCGCCAGGTGTCGTAGCGCTCCCCTTCGGAAAGGCCGCTGTGGTAAACGCAGACTAGATTGCCAAAGCGACTGCGAAAGCGATCGGTTAGCTGCGGGGTCAGGCCAATTTCAGGCACAAGGACGAGGGCTGACTTTTGGACCTGAGCAGGACTGGCCTGAGCAGAACTGGCTTGGATATGGAACGCGATCGCCTGCAAGTACACTTCTGTTTTGCCCGATCCGGTAACGCCATGTAGCAATGCTTCTGCATATCCCTGCATTCTTTGAATCTGAGAAAGCGCTGCTGATTGATCCGCAGTTAGCTGCTTAGGCCGATCGGGCAGGGCTGAAGAGTGGCTACTCGATCGCAATTTCTCTTTAGGTGCGATCGCTATATAGCCCAGCGCCTCAATCTTCTTCAGGGTTTGACTCGTTGTTTTCAACTGTTGGAGCGCGTCACTTAGCCATAGCTCACCGCCACATCGATCTAGGGCGATGACTAGTTCTTGCTGACGAGCCGTTAGTCCTGAATTAAGATCTGCATTAGGGTTTGCTGCCGATGCCTCCTGCGGTCCGGCGGCACGGGTTAGGAAGACGGCTTGACGTTTTTGGGGACTCGGCGATCGCGGCGTCACTAAGTAGCTCTCTGCCCAACCTAGCCGTAGTAGCTGCTGCAGAGCCTTGGCCGCTGTGCCTGTCTGCTTAGGCGCTCTAATTTTCTGCTTTAGATACTGCCAGCTATAGTCTTTTGTGGCCGAGTCACTTAGAGTTTCTATTAAGAGAAGCGCTGATTTAGACAGCTCAGACTGATAGCCAGCCAGCTTTACACTTTCTGGAGATATTGCTTGACGAAGTCTGACTCTGCGTTGTGATCTAGACAACAATCCAGGCGGTAATGCTGCTCGTACAATCCTAATCAAAGGTGTTTGATAGTAGTCTTCGACACGGATTAATAATTGCCAATACCCTTTATTAAAGAAGGTGTTATTAATAATGCTTTCAATTGGTTTGATAGCCTCAGCAGATACGTAATTAGGTAGATCGCTAAGCATACGAATCACAATTCCGCCTACCTGCTGAGCCCCAAAGGGAACAGCGACAATATCACCCGAACTTACCGCTAGCTCCGAAGGAACACGGTATATGTATGTATCAAAAGCCCTATCAGCAGCTCCAGGAGCATCTACTAAAACCTCGGCCCACACAGTTTCTAACGTTTTCTCGGGTTGATCCATGAACTAAAAGTAGTCAGACATCTCAAGTAGTTAGACAAAATTGAAGATAGTAAAGCCGAATACAAAACGTGATAGGAACGCTGAACAACTGGTCACGCAAAGCGCAGATCGGAGATTATGAGAGCGAAAAACGAAACGTAACAATAAAACAAAAAACCCACCTATTAAGCTTTCTAGGGTTTTACCTAGATGAGCATCTACTCAGTAGAAAAACGTCTTAATGATGGATTGCTATAGTAAGCGGTAATTGGCTCTAAAGAAAGATATACAGCTAGCGTTGGACGCACACTCAAAGATCAGGCTAAGTAGTACGGACGCTAGCTAGCCACTGAGATTTACATGTATCCACAGTTTCACCTATTAGAAATGTACAAAGCTAGGTGGCCAAAGCTAAGTAGTCAGAGCCATATGCCAAAGCTATACATAAACTCAGAAATATAAATGTAGGAACATACAGTTTAAAAATTACAGTTCAGAAAGTCGTCTCTGATGTTTACCTCTTTATAAATATGACAGCCCCACAATCTTCTAGCATCAGCTCCGTCAAGTTTGGCGACAGCTCGACTAACACCGCCAATCCAGCTGTCACGCCTGAGCAAATGGATCAAGATCTTTCCTCGGCCAGTGTCCTCATCCAGCAAGAAAACCGGAGGCAGGGTTCTAGCGATAGCCAAAGTGAAAATCTGCTGATGAAAATCTGGAATGCGAATGAAGATGATTCAGACGATGATAGTGACGATCAGTATGCTAGCTCAACCGATCTTCTAGGTGTAGACGAAGAGACGGACAGTCTAGATAACGATAACGACGACTTAGAGAGCAATTTAGATAGCGATTTAGAGAGCAGCGAGCTAGACGATGATTTAGAGGCTCAAGCACTTCCCGAGGCGGGCGTCTTAGAATCTGACGCGGCTGAAGAAGATCCAGATGCTATTCAGTATTCTGTTCAATACTCTGACCAAGCAGCCCCATCCACCCGCTACCGCAAAGCGGCTAACGACGATGCGGTAGGTGCCTTCTTCAAAGAGATGGCTCGCTATCCCCTTTTGCAGCCTACTGAAGAAATTGAGCTAGCTAGGCAAGTTAGAATCATCGTAGATCTAGAAGACTATTCAGAAAAAGCTAGCGAAACGCTCAACCGACGGCCTACCCACGCCGAGCTGGCGGCTGCCTTTGGCTATACAGAAGGGCAGCTCAGGCAGAAGCTGCGTCAGGCCAGAGCTGCTAAGCGTCGAATGATTCGCTCGAACCTCCGCCTAGTCGTCTCGATCGCCAAACGCTATTTGAATCGAGGTGTCCCCTTTCTCGATTTGATTCAAGAAGGCGCACTTGGGCTTAACCGGGCTGCCGAAAAGTTCGATCCCGACAAAGGATACAAATTTTCGACCTATGCCTACTGGTGGATTCGCCAAGGTATTACGCGAACTATCGCCAACGACGCGCGGACCATTCGCCTACCGATTCATATTGTTGAAAAACTCAACAAGCTAAAAAAAGCTCAGCGTGAACTACGCAAGGAGCTACAGCGCACGCCTACTGAAGTTGAAGTCGCAGCTGCACTAGAGATGACGCCCGAGCAGCTACGCACGCTACAGCAGGTGCAAAGAAAGTCTCTTTCTTTGAATCACCGAGTCGGCAAAGGCGAAGATACAGAGCTGATGGAGCTGCTAGAAGATGGCAATTCTCTTTCGCCTGAATCACAGATTAGCGAATCGATGATGCGCCAAGAGATCTCTGATGTACTCACTGAAGTTCTCACAGAGAGGGAAAAAGAGATTATCGCTCTACGCTACGGTCTGACGACTGGCGAAACCCACACGCTCGAAGAGGTCGGTGGCATTTTTCAGCTTTCGAGAGAAAGAGTCAGACAGATTCAAACCAAAGCTATGAGGAAGCTACGCCGACCTCAGGTGGCGGCTCGGCTGAAAAACTGGCTGAGGTAATGTATGGCAAGGCGCAGAAGGCTTATATGAGAGCTGCTTGGTCTGCGCGGGTATCGATCGGCTAGCTATAGGCTAAACAATTGATGGCCGGTTCTTCTTTGTTCTAAAGGTTACATTCACGCCCTCGTTCGTCTGCTGAAGTAACAGTAACGGCGTGGGCTTTGCTTTTTGGTCCCATTTCATGTTGGCGATCCGACCTTGCAGGGTGGGCTGCCAAAATCCACCGTCATCTTGCGGATTCAAAAAGTCTTCTATGCACTTGACGATATCTTCTACGGTGCTAGAGGTGGTCTGGGCAGGTAGCTTAGTCAACTGAATTTGAATTCGAAAGAGAACGCGCTTTCTTTTTTCAGGATCGGTCGGTGAGATGTATTCTACGTCGAAGATTTGATCGACGTTGCGAGGAGCGGTGCTGGCAATGCCGACCATACCGGTGTTGGCTTGCTGAGGGCGCAGAGCTTCGCTAATTCGCTGCTTTACTTTGACTTTTAGCTGGTTGACGATCGCAAAGTTAAATTGCTTTTCTTCCATTCGCATCCGCAGATAGTCAAGGTTAAAGTCACGCGAATGAATTAGATCCGGGTTGCGCTCCATTTTGGAGATAGTGCTGAGCGAAAGCTTAACTCGCTTTTGCAGCTCTTTGTTCTTATAGCTTTCAAACTTGAGCTGCTTTTGTAGCTTGCGCTCTTGCAGGTACGAATAAACGCCTAGTCCAACTAGCAGTAGAAAGAGACCGCCAGTGCTATACATCCAAGGGTTCGTGGCCCTAGAAGAAGCCGAGGGGGAGGCGGGTGCTTGCGCTAGGGTTGTGAGCCCGAGTTGTGATAGGTTGCCGGTTGACATAGCTGCGGCCAGTTGACTGTCTTAAGCATGCCCATAGCGATTGTCAGAATAGATAATGTTGATTGCTGGCGCGAGCTGGCGACAAGGAAACACGCTATGGCTCCGCAGAAACTAGCCGCTACCTATAGGCAGCGCTTTTGGCAGACGATTAGATTGATTGCGACGGACATGGATGGCACATTGACGCGATCAGGAGAATTTACGCCAGCGTTGCTAGAGGCGATCGCATCGCTTAGAGCGCACGGGATTGATGTGATGATTGTGACGGGCCGATCGGCGGGATGGGTGAGTGCGATTGTGAACTATTTGCCGGTGGTGGGGGCGATCGCAGAAAATGGTGGTCTCTACATCGATAAACAAAGCGGCAAGTCCACGCTCTTGTCCGATATTCCTGATCAAGCTCAGCATCGCGATCGCCTAGAAACTATCTTCAACCATCTGCGCCAGCGCTACCCCAGCTTACGCCCCTCGGTTGACAACCCCTATCGCATCACCGACTGGACTTTCGATATTGACGGTCTAACTCAAAGCGATCTTGACTGGATGCAAGCGGCCTGCAAAACCAAACTGATGGACTTTACCTACAGCACAGTGCAGTGCCATATCAAGGTTGAAAAGCAAGAAAAAGCACTGGGGCTAAACCAAGTACTGCGCCAGAAATTTCCGACAATGACAGCCACCTCTATAGTGACCGTTGGCGATAGCCCGAACGACGCCAGCCTGTTCGATCCAGATCAGTTTCCTCATTCTGTGGGCGTGGCGAATGTCTCTGACTATCTATCAGTGCTAGCGCATACGCCAGCCTATATCACCGCCGCATCCGAGGTTGAAGGGTTTGTAGAATTAGTCAATCAGCTAACAAAGAGTAAATAGGCTCAATAGAAAGACAGAAGGAAAAACAGAAAAACTGCTGCATTTCTCTTGAGGAGCGAGAGGAGAAACGCAGCAGTTAGTCACACATTGCTGACAATTCACAGCAATTGCCATGCATCATCAAACTCACGATCATTATGAAGATAGACAGGTGATAGAGTTCGGCGGTTTCCAAAAATGAAACCGTCCGCTTCAGCTAGATCGCACAGCCAGAGCATACAGCCAAATCACAGCGTAGGAGAGCTATACCAGTCATTTAGCAAAGAGGTCAGCCAGCGGATATCGCGTTGAGTAATTGCGCCGTCATCAATAGTGAGCTTATAGCTGTCACACGGCGTTTTCGTCCGGTTGTGATTAGTCAAAATCCTCATAGCGCTACCGTCGGGGAGGGCGCTGATATTATAAATGCTTTCTCTTTTAGCGTTGACTAGATAGCTAGGCGATCGCAGCCAGTATTTTTGAGAGATTAGCAGCACGTCATCTTTGATCTCGATGCAAATGCGCCTTAGTAGTGCCACATCTAGCTGCCGCAGCCCGTTTTTCAGAAAGCGAAAGCCATAGGCACAGCCCGTCGCCCCTAACGTTGCGGCGGCGACTGTGGCTAGACCCTTCGCACTAGACATCAGAGTAGGCGAAAAGTAGATCAAACTAATCAGATACAGCGCTGAGGCCAACAGCGCGCCACCGACTAGCAGCGGCGGCAGCGCCTGATGACAGGGTTTAGACTGCAGACCCGATGGCCGGATGATCAATCTAAAGGCATTAAATCGGTGCTGAGACTGAATCTCAGTAAAAAAGGGCTGATAGCGGCTGTATCCGCTATTGGTGATAGGAACAGGCAAGAGCGGCGCTTTGGTGGGTTGCCATATGCGTTGCTTTAACATCGCTAAGGGGAGGCGATTGAGCGCTCTCAAAGCTTGTTTGGCCGAGAGAGGGCGATCGCGCACCTGCGGTTCAATCAACCAGTTGAGCCACTGCTGAAAATCAGCAGTGATTTTACCGGCTCTGCAGGTAAATTTCATCTGCGGTTGATTGCACGTGAGATCGCCTAGATGAGAGCCTGTGATTAGATAGATCAGCGTCGCCCCCAGGCTGTATAGGTCTGAGGCAAAAGTTGCCTGATCGCGAACCTGTTCCATGGGCATATAGCCGTAGGTACCAACTAGCGCACCGGGCTGTTGCGCTTTGATGTATTGCGCCGTCCCTAAATTCAACCAAGCGACCTGACTAACGGTTTGATTCACACCCGCAGCCCTTTCAGTCACTGTAATATTGCTGGGTCTGATATCTCTATGAACCAATCCTTGGCGATGGAGATAGACCAACCCTTGCAAAAGCTGTTTGGCAATCAGGCGAATTTCAGCTTCACTATACTGTCTACCTGCCATCGCCTGCTGCGCTAGGGTCCGTCCTCCATGATGAGACTGTACGAGTACCCACGCCTGGCCTTCAGCCGTATCCATACGAAAAGACTCCAAACAGCGAGGAATCATGGGATGCTGCAAAGACTTCAGCAGACGAATTTCCCTTTCAAAGCAGTCGATATCACTGGCGAATGTGCCTTCTTCTAGACTAATCGATTTGATCACGACAGGGCGCTGCTGACGCACATCATTGGCCAGCATCTGCTGATAGCCGAAGGATTGACCCATCGGTTGCAAGTCTTCGTAGCGCCGATCTAAGCGTGCCGCGATAACTGAGTTAGAAGAAAAGATAGCCATTGCCGACAGTTAGAGAAAACTTGCTTTGATTGTGCCCAACCTATTTTGCCAGGAACCGTCGAAGCTCACTTTCCGCCTGCTCGCGTGAAGATATGTAACTGGACTGAATAGCCGGACTAGTTAGCTAGGCTATGGCAGCGTCAAACATCAGAATAAGAGTAAGGCTCGATTAGGGAATGGGGTAGTAGGGGATGGGGTAGTAGGGGTTAGCTTTTAAGTTTGGATAGAATTCTTTTCACGCTGAGCTGAGCGATTCGCCAGCGAGTGAGCTGAGGAATGTCTGCTGTCGCGGTGACCTGATGGTCAAAGAAAGCGTTGATTTCTGTCAGTATAGTCGCCAATCGAGGAATCAAATTCTCACGGCGATAAGGCGCAAAAAAAGAATCAGGAACGGGCGCAAAGCTGTCCTCTCGCTGGAGCGTTTCGAGGATTCGATGCGTATCGTAGCTAGTAGAATAGCCCGCTATCTTCTGGCAGTTGAATCCTGGATCGAGGTAGTCAGATAGCGCATGGTTCACGCTAGAAAACACCTGACATCCGCAGGCCAGCGCCTCCATTGGCGGCAGTCCAAACCCTTCGCTGAGTCGATATCTTCCCCAGTATTCAGCCGTATCGTATAGATAGACCTTCGTTCGATTAAATAGCCCGATCAAGTCCTCTACATAGCTGTCTAATACAACAACATGACATCTCTTTTTTAGAGCAGGCAAAAGCTGTTGCAACAGATATTCAGAAGATTTTCTAGTTTGGACTAGAACGTCGATATCTCTAGGTAGCTGGCGGTTTTCAAAAGCAGATGAAATCTCGTTAGGTAAGTGATAGATCAGTGAACCCAATGCCTTTTCGCCCCAGTAGCTCATGGTATTGTTGCTGACAGCTAATATGGGCACCCGAGGCGGCACAACAAAGCCATAGCCAGTACTATGGGCGTGGTAGATAGTCGGGCGATCGCCTAATCGCTTTAGCAGCTTTGGCACATCGAACCCCCAGCTAACGACAAAGATGCAGCGACGATCTGGCGGCACTGATAGCAGGTCGTCTAAAAAAAGTATCCCCGGCTCGCGCTGACGATAGGTGACGACTTCTGCCTCACAAATTTGCTGAGCCAGTCTTAGCGTATTCAGCTCGGCGGTCAGCCCGCCAGCAAAGAATTGCTTAGTCGTTCCCGGTAGTAGAAAGAGTAGTTTTCTCATCGAGGGCGTACTTGATCTCTCGCCTATATCAGCTTCTTTTAGCATACGCATGCTCTGCCACCTGCTGCGGACTGTCTCGCTCCGCTGTCCGGTATAGATGTTTGAAAGTATCTAGAAAAGCGTAGGTAGCAGGTGTTAGCAGCGTCTCCTTGAGCCAGCTAATCCCTAGAGGACGAGTGATCTCGAATGGCAGTTGGGCCACTCGAACTTCGCTAGGAATAGGCTGGGCGGCTAGCTTAGGCAAAAGGGTAATGCCCAGCCCTTGTCGGGTCATGCTTACAGCCGTAGAATCGTTGGCGATTAGATAGTCTACCTCAACCGGAGGATGGGCCTGCTGCAGGTGCGCCGCGACGCTTTTACAACAATCACTTGAGGAGGTGATCAGTGGATGCTGACGCAGATCGTCCCAGGAAAGCTGAGACGGCTTGTCTGTAAAATTGGGAGGCAACAGCGCAATGAACGGATCTTCCATCAGTAAAAAGGTTTCGCACTCGCCGCTAAGAACTAGGTCTGCAAAGACCAAATCGACCTTGCCTTCGTGCAGGGCGTCTGTTAACTCACGCTTGCTTTCGTACTCGATGATGGCGACTTGAATAGTGGGGTGGTGCTCATGGAGATGGGCGATCGCACCTGGCAATATCTCGCTAGCTAGGCTGCGAAAGGCACCAATCCGCACAAGTCCACCCTCGGTGCCACGGGCGCGGGTGGCTTCTTTGCCCATATCGTCAATCAAAGCAAGGGCCGCTAGCGCCTGCGCGTAGATGCGATCGCCCACAGGCGTCAGAGAAGCCCGCTGTCGTCCTCGGTGAATCAACATCACCCCTAAGGCGTCTTCTAGCGCCGCAATGCTATGGCTGACCGTCGATTGACTGACGTCTAATTCCAAGGCAGCTCCACTAAAGCTGCCAGTTAAAGCAACTGTTATCAGCGTTCTGAGCTGAGAAAGCTTAACTTTCTCTCGTAGCGTCTTTGCGGGTTTTCCGGCCATGGCTTGCTTCCGGTTGCTACGCAGGTCATTCACCCAAATAGTACATGATCTCAGCGCCTGCCCTGACTTATTCGCAGCTCTATTTGTTCGCAGCTCTATTTGAGCAGTACCTATTTGTTCAGAATTCGTCTATTCAGCAATTTAGGGATACGCGCTTAAACAAGTTAGCAACGGATGTCTAACTTTCCGAACCCACTCTGCGAGAAGAGCAAGCTCTACATCCCCAGCCCTTCTCCTTCGGGAGAGTATGTGTTTAGCGTTGGTTGGTTACTTAGGCTGCTGACCCACCCCGACCTCCGCTGCGCTTCGGCCACCCCTCCGTCGGAGGGGACATTGGCTATGTATTTTTAGAGATACGGGACTTGGTTCCCT
>NZ_JADEXO010000174.1 GCF_015207105.1 cf. Phormidesmis sp. LEGE 11477 | reverse complement strand
AAGATAGCCAACAACAAGTACAACAGTTGATGATGCTCAATCGGGGGAAAATTGAATATTATCTGAGGGGGCAGAAAGCTATGATGGCCGTCCTACAAACCTTGTAGCCTTTGTGTCACCCCCTTAGCACAGAGGGTTACATTAGCGGTTACTTAGATTTTGACCAAGATGGCAATCTAGATGATGTTTCCATTACTAACCTCTCCTGGACTTGGGCCGCTGGGGCGATTGTTTCAAATACTGAAGACTTGACTCAATACGCCCGCGCGCGCTATGCCGGAAATTTCCTTTCTAAAGCCACTAAAGCTGACATGTTTACACTTGTTGATACGGGGCGCGGCTATGAATACGGACTGGGTATGATGAGCTTTGATACGCCCGATTTGGGCCAGGTGGTAGGACACCGGGGCGGCAGCTTGGGCTTCAATTCTAATATGTGGTACGCTCCAGAAACAGATTTCACTTATGTTGAACTGTTGAACGGGCGTACGGAAGAGAGTTTGGCAGGTGACATTGTTCCTGCGTTCACGGACGGTGCGATCGCCCAGCTTGGCCGTTTGCCCACTCAGTTCGACGTGACTTTGACTGAGCAGTCCGCCCAGCTTCTCTTGCCCGTCGCAAACGACGGCATTCTAGAAGGCGAAGAAACCGTTACCTTTTCAGTTCAGCCCGGCGTCGACTACAGCGTTAATCCTGACGCGCAAACCCGCTCTTTAACCATTCTCGATTCTAAGGAAGATACCTCCATGTTGCCCGATCGCGTCGTGCTTGCACTCGAAGAAGCCCTAGATAACAATTTACCTGCCGAAGTTCCTGGCGCAGCCGTCGCTATTCTCACGCCCGAAGGCGAATGGTTCGGCGCGAGCGGTGTTTCAGATGTAGAGAACACTGTTCCCTTGCAGCCAGACGATCGCTTTGAAGCCGGCAGCATTACCAAGACCTTTGTTGCTACCACAATACTACAGCTCGTTGAAGAAAATGCGCTTTCTCTAAGTGATATGCTCACCGACTGGCTGCCCACAGAGCTCACCGATTTGGTGCCTAATGCCAGCGAGATTACGATTGAACAAATTTTGGGACACACGAGCGGCATTGCCGACTATCTAGATGTCTTCACTGCTCAAGCTTTGAACAATCCTACGCTCTTCTTTGCTGAGTGGAGCTCTGAGCAGCTAGTCAGCTTTATTGATGGAGTAGACCCATTTTTCGAGCCGGGGGATAACTGGCAATATTCCAACACTAACTACATTTTGGCGGGTGAGGTAATTGAGGCGGTAACGGGCAATAGCTATGGTCAGGAGATCCGCGATCGCATCATCGATCCGCTTGAGCTAGAAAACACTTTTGTCTTTGGCGAAGAAGAGATTCCCGGCGGCTACATCAACAGCTACTGGGACTTCAATAACGACGGCGCATTGGACAATCTCAGCGTTGTCAATCTCTCTTGGACGGGTTCTGCGGGTTCAATTATCTCTAATACCGCAGATTTAGCTGACTTCTTCGACGGCCTGCTAGTAGACGATGCGCTGCTAGAGGCCGAAACTCTCGAAGAAATGCTCGACACCATTCCGGTCAACTCGCCGAACTACGACGAATACGGGTTAGGCATCGGCACGCTAGAGTCGCGCGACAGATTCTGGTACGTCCATCGCGGCCAGACCCTCGGCTTTCGTTCAAACCTGTGGTACTCGCCGCTCGAAGAAATCACCTATGTAGAGCTGCTTAACGGTCGCTCTAACAGCAACCTAGTCAGCGATCTGCTGCCCACCTACCGCCGCACTATCCAGCCGCCCACGCCAGATCCAATCACCTACGAGTTTGAATGGATCGGGCAGATTGCAGGCTTTAGCGCAGCAGGCGACTTCACCTACGACGCTAGTGCGCCTATCGAAGATAGCATTGTTCGAGAAGAAAATCTGACCGACTTCGATATCTCTTTCTTTGACCCCGACGGCAATCTGCTAAGGACTTATGAAGACAACCATCTCACCTTTGACGAGTTTAACTTTGCCTTCGATACCGAAACAAAAGAGATTCTCACCGACGGCCTATTTATGGGGCCAGAGGGCATCAACGTGGGTGAAAAGACAGCCGTAGGTGACGGTTTTACTGGGCTGAACCTATGGAGCAAGTCAAAAGAGACTTCGCCGTCTTTAATGCATTTGGATGACTGGTCTAGGTCACTGGGCTTCCCGATCGGCTACAGCACTCATGAAGACATTGCTTTTTTGACTAGGACAACGGCTGAGCTGATTGAGACTGGCGAAGTGGGTGACGCCTACCTCGACGATATTCAAGACACGCTAGACGAAGTCGGCAGCCCCATTCTGGTGTCGCTGCTAGATAACGATATAGGCAACTATCTAGTCGCTTCAGGCATTACGAGCTTGTTTCTGGACTTCAGCCTATTTGAAACCGCAGGATTAACCATTCAAAATGCTACCCCTACGGCAACGCCTTTCTCCAATCAGTTTCAGCTTGGCTTTGGCATCGATACCAGCACAGACTTTCAATTCCAAGGATTTCCCTTCACGCCTGAAAGCGGTCAGATCAACCATACGGGTGATATTAGCTTTTTAGTGGGTGGTGACGTTGATCTGACAATTGGCGATTTTGCCGTTGGATTTGATGCCGATCGCGCTGGCGAGATCACTAGCGGATTCTTTGTTACGGATACTTTAGAAGACGGTTTAGGTATCGATATTCTCTTCGATCTCAGCGTGCCGGAACGGCTGCTAGTGCGAGATGAACAGCTAACCCTTGCCGACGCCGATTTGCTATTAGCCCCCGAGCTGGCTACTATTCTGGGACTAGATGGCGCGGCTGGTACTGACATGGGCGATGTACGCATTGACGCTGATTTGATCGAATTTGTTATAGATCCGCCACCGTTTAATCAGATTTTAGGAACTGAAGCTGGTGAATCTCTTATAGGTGAATCGGGCAACGACTTAATAGACGCATTAGGTGGAGACGACACCGTCGCTGGTGGACTGGGTGACGACATCATTCTCGGTGGCGAGGGAGATGATGTGCTGCGTGGGGACGCGAATAGTCGCAGTCCGCAGGATGGAGAGGCTGGTGGTAATGACATTATTTTTGGTGGGGAGGGGAGCGATCGCATCGGTGGAAAATCCGGTAACGACATCCTCAGCGGCGATGCAGGCGATGACTTCATCTGGGGTGATGATGGCGACGACATTATCATGGGCGGCACTGGCAACGACGTCCTGGTTGGTGACAACTTCTCTGATGGCAGCGGTAGCGATCTGTTCGTCTTCGGCAACGGCGACGGGATGGACACTATTCTCGATTTTGAGGTGGGAACAGATCGCATTGGCTTGGTCGAAGGTGAGCTTACTTTTGTTGAGCTGACCATTACTCAAGATGGGAGAAATACGCTACTAGGCGTCGCTGACAGCAGAGAAGTTCTAGCAGTGCTAAACAATGTCCAGGCATCAATGCTGCGTGAGAGTGATTTTTCGACTGTGCCCGATATGTCGAATCCTGAAGAAGCGCTAGCCCTGGCTTAACCGGAGCTAACGCCGCTGGAAGTCGCGCAGCTTGTGCGGTTTAGCGGCTTCCTAATCAAGGCTGTCTGGATCGATACCGAGTTCACGTAGCTTTTCAGCGAGCCTAGCGGAGCGCTGCTGTTCTGAGGTCAGGGCTTCCTGCGCGGCAGTGACTTCCTCCTGCGCGGCAGTGACTTCCTCCTGCGCGGCAGTGACTTCCTCCTGCGCGGCGGCGGCTTCGGCTAGCGCAGTGATGGCCGCTTCGTCTGGGGTAGGCACTAGCTTGCCATCTAGCTCAAAGTATCTGAGCTGTTCGTCGTGAATGCCTAGATATAGCTGTAGCTGCTCGCTCCACAGCCATCCCTGGTCGGTGGCTGCGATCGCCTCATACTTACCTCGCACCAAGGCAAACCCGGCAAACTCCTGCTTCTCTGGGTCGGGGTTAAACCAGAAGTACTCGGGGGTGCGAAAGGTGTCGGCATACAGGCGTTTTTTGAAGTCGCGGTCTGTCTCAGCCGTCGAATCGGACAGTAGCTCTACGATGACGTTAGGATACTTTCCGTCTTCTTCCCAAATTGTCCAGCTTTTTCGAGGGTGCGGTTCGGTATCTAGCACCACGAAGAAGTCGGGGCCTCTGAAATCTTCATCTTTACGTTCGCGTAAGCTGTAGTAAATCGTCAGGTTACCGGCGGCGAAGTAGTCGTCGCGGTCTTTCCAAATCCAGTGCAGGCAGTTGAGCAGCAGGATCATCTGCCGCAGGTGCAGGGTGGTTTCCAAGGGGGGTTCGTCGCTATAAAGATCGGTCGGTGGCGGTGCTGGCAACTGTTCTGCTAGCTGGTCTGTGCTGCCGTTTGCCTGCTCACCTGTAAGGGTGCGCTCAGCAGCAGCGGGTTCAGCGCTAGGTGTGTCTAGGTTGGGCGTGTTGCTTACGGCGGTGGGCAGCGTCATGGCAAAACCTGATGGTTGCAAGGGCTTAACCTACAGTTTACCGAAGATGGAGGTGGAACGATAATTTTTGCGTTTCCCCTACTTATCACTACCCTACTTTCTAGGAACGTTGTGTTATTCCAAGTCGTTAGAGATGTTGAAGCATTCGCTTCGACTACTAATCCACTATCTCAAGTTCTGGGATGTTCCAGTTCCTTGGCGATCGCCGATTCATACCTGAATTCGGCAACGCCCAAAATTCAGGTATCTTAATGTTTGGCTTATTGATAATCTATGTCATTTGTGAGCAAACTAAACTATACTAAAAAGCAGTACAAAGCAGCTTGAGCGCTAGAACAGTATGGGAGCTAAACGGCATTAGATTTTTCTGAAGAATGTTTAGCTTACGGTCTGGCCCTTTACTGCTATGGCTGATAGCTTCTGCTTTCTGCTGGATGTTGTTCACCGGGGCTGCTGCGTGTAACCACACTGTGAAATTCTCAAAGGAGAGTCTGATGAGCTTTTTGATAGGACAGCAGCGCTTGAGGCTGTGGGTGATATCGATGGCGATCGCGTCCGTACTATGGCTATTGTTGCCTCAATCTGCTCATGCTGCTGATAGTGGGCTCAATGGGGGGGATGGTGCTTCCGAGCCTTCTGAACAGGCCAGCGTTGAAGCGTGGAAACGTGCGATCGCTACCGATCCAAGTGATCCTACTGCCTGGAACAACTTAGGCCAAAAGCTCTTTGCCACTGAACAGTATGAAGGGGCTTTGATGGCCTACAATCACGCACTGCTGATAAACCCGGACTATTCGCTAGTCTTGGCCAACCGGTGCGGTGTTTTGAGCCGATTAGAAGAATACGCCCAGGCGCTCAATTCCTGTAATCTAGCAATCAAAGGGGATGGGCACTGGAGTTCGCAGGGGTCGGCGTTAGCGTGGAGCAACCGGGGTGATGTTTTGTTCAATCTAGAAAACTATCAAGCGGCGCTGCGCTCGTTTGAACAGGCGATTATCGTTAACCCCAACTATCAGAATGCCTGGTATAACCGAGCAGTCGTGCTCTCTCAATTAGACAGCGTAGAAAAGTAATGAAGTCGACGACCCAATTGTTCTCACGCGCCTCTTAAAATAAGAAAATGTCGCCGATGGCGTTAAGAATGCACGCAAGAGAGAGTATTACAAAAACTGTGATATGGCTCATAATCAGTTCTGTATGTGCAATCTAGAATTAACAACGTGTGGGTATCGCCATGATAATCGAAAATACAGATTTACTGGTTAAATACAAAACCCTGCCGACTTGGACAGAGGCCACACTGCCAAAGACTTTTCAAACCCAACACAACACTCAGTCTGGCACCTGGGGCAAAATTACAGTAGAAGTGGGACAGTTGCAATACGATGCTCTAAGTGAAACAGGCACCGTGATCTCTAGCGAGATGATTACGTCGAATCATTGAGGCTTTTGGGTTTCACCAGGAGCTTGGCATCGGGTGAAGCCCTTAGGAGAATTACGATGCTTCGTAGAGTTCTATTGCCATCCCCAAGCCTACTTCCAAAAGAAGTATCAGTTTGCCGCACCCCATCGTGATGTGCAGCGGCTAGTGGAAGGGTCGCTGGCAGACTGTTCTAGTTTGAACATTTTGGACCTAGGCTGTGGCAAAGGGCGGAACGCTACCTATCTCTATGCGCTAAAACATCGCGTCACCGCTTTGGACAAAAATATCAGTGCCATCGAATCTTTGCAGTCTATCATTCAGCGTGAACGGGCCGCAGAGAGATTTCAGGCCCATTGCTACGATATCGAATCTGCGGCGCTTCGCAAACACTGTGACCCCGACAACCACTACGATCTGATTCTCTCTACGGTTGTTCTTCAGTTTCTGCGCGGCGAGTTTCTCTCTGCTGTGATTGTAGACATGCAGGCTCACACGAAAAGCGGTGGGCATCATTTCATCATTGCGCCAGTCTCTTCTCCAGATTTTTCTTGTCCCATTGACTTTCCTTCAACTTTTGCGCCCCAGGAATTACCGAATTATTACACCGACTGGCAGCTTTTAAATTATCAAGAGCAGCCAGGAACTTTCCATCGCAAAGATAGCAATGGTCAACCGATCAAAGCTGTCTTTGCAACGCTGCTGGCTCGTAAAAGATGAAGGCGATCGCAACTCGCCTAACACTCGAAACGGCGAAGCGAGGGGGTAACATAATCTTTGGCAGGGTTACTGTTATCGGAAATAAATCATGAGCTTAGAATCGATTGCCCTAATTGGTATTCTTACACTTTTTACAATTGTTCTAGGGAACGATCTTTTTTTCCTGTTCATAGGTCGTTCTCTGCTTGAAACGGCTGCTCTCGAAAATTTCAGCACTCAGGCGCACTGGGCAATAACCTGGCGGCTGAGCTTAGTGTTATTCTTCCTCTTCTTAGGTGCGATCGCCGTAAATCTTACACCGAATGTCCGTGCGGAAGACTATCTCTTAAAAATTGGGTTGGGAAGTCTTTTAGTCTATCTTGTGCTGTTTTTTATTAGCACGGTTTCTGCGGGCGATCCACTTACAGGGGGGTACAAAACTTGGATGTTGCTGTGGCCACGTGCTATGGCGGCGCTAGTTTCATTCTGGTCTTTTCTGCACTACGCCATGAATCCTAAAATCTAGTCGCACCTTTGCAAACGTTTACAAAAGTGCCAACTCAATTAATTTGTTGTAGAAGTCTGATGCTGCGTAGCCGGAGATCTAGGTAATGACGCGATCCTTGGTGGTAGTGGGGATGATGTACTGCGGGGTGATCGCATCGGTCTCGTTGAAGGTGAACTGTTGTTTGCTGACCTGACGATTGTTCAAGATGGAGAGAACGCCTCGCTGGGTGTATCTAGCACAGGTGAGACGCTGGCGATATTGAACAATGTTCAAGCCTCAATATTAGAAGAGAACAGTTGTTGCAGCTAAAGCGATCAAACCCGACGCTCTAGCGATCTTAGTGAATAGCTAGACGCGCTAGCATTGGCACACGTCCTTGATGCGTCTTAATCTTACGACGCACCATTCATACTACAAGCCTATGAACATTCAAGCTCTCGATCAGATTGTTCAAACTTTAGTGCCGCTAGACTTATCAGCGCCCCCAGATGCTGAGAGCTTTCGCGCTGCTTTCTGTGAACTAGGCAAAATGGATCGAGGATCGGTATCGGTCGGCACTTGGCAGGGGCAAACGCCCTGGGAATACCACGAGGAAGGCGACGAGTTTTTATATGTTTTGAGCGGTCAAGTTGCATTGACGCTACTGGTAGACGGTGAAAGCAAAGAACATTTGCTGGTTCCAAATAGCGTTTTTATTGTGCCTGCTAGAGTATGGCATCGTAGCCTCGCTCAGCAGCCTGTGACCCTGCTTTCTGTCCTAGCTTCACCCCACGGCCCAGTTTCTTATGCGGAAGACCCACGGACTAAAGCGCAGCTCGTACATGCAGATGAGATATTCGAGGTAGCAAGTCCATGAGTAAAATTCCAGTCAACCTTGGCCCTGTGCAAGAAACTTTGCTAATCCCATTGCTGGGTAGAGCCGTAGAGACTAAAAAAGGCAGTGGCCTAATCCAAGACAAAAAGGCAGTCGAGATCGTAGATGCTTTGGACTACGACTTTTCTAAATGGAAGAAGTCTAAGACGCTAGCAGGCGCAACGCTGAGAACTAGACTATTCGATCAATACGTACAGTCTTTTTTATCAGAACATCCGATCGGAACTGTGATTGAAATTGGCTGTGGTCTAAACACTCGATTCGAGCGCTTGGATAATGGCCAAGCCCGCTGGTTTGATCTAGATTTGCCTGATTCTCTCGCGCTTCGCAGGCAGTTTTTTCAAGACCAGCCGCGTCGCACTATGCTCGAAGCTAGCGTTTTAGAAACAGATTGGATGGACACGGTTGCCGCAACAGGTGGCCCCTGGTGCTTTATTTCAGAAGCGGTGATCATTTATTTGGAACCGGATCAGGCGCGGAAAGCGATCGCACAAATTGCCAGTCGCTTTCCGGGTGCCTGGATCTTAACTGATACCACCGCTCGAAAAATGGTTGATAGCCAGTCCACCCACGATGCGATGAAATACATGTCGTCAGATAGCTGGTTTCGCTGGGGCTGTGATGATCCTCATGAGATTGAGAATTGGGGCAATCTGCGCCTGGTGCGATCGCGCACTTTTCTGGATGCAGACCCTGATCTAATGAAATATATGCCCTGGCCTACCGCCCTAATATTTCGATGGGCACCTTGGCTGATTCGTGGCAAAGTAGAGGGCTATCGACTCAATCAATTTGTTGTAGAAGCCTAATATTTCTTAATGGCTTCGTTATTGATAACTGGTCTCATCTAAGCTAAGTTTAAATCATCAACTTATTATAGATAGGCAACAATATGGCTAGTCGATGGTTTGGCCCTGCGTTGGTAGTGGTGATAGCTTCTGTATTCTGTTGGATGCTTTCTTCCACGCCTTCTCTTGCGTTAGCTTCTCAACCTCTCTTTTAATCATATGTCAGAAACTTATAGCCTGATTGATTTAAGGCTGCTGTGGGTGCTTTCGCCAATCACCACAGCATTTACCTGGGGAATGTTAATCTACACCGAACCTAGCTTACGAGATTATCCCTGGCGCTTCTAATATCATTCTCTTTCAGTCTAGACCTTCTCTTTCTATACGAAAAAGAAAGGCATTATCGTCAAACTTGAGTGTTGAGCGGGCCTGACTTAGCTCCTGTTACGCCGCAAGCCTCGTACGGCTAGGCATATAAGCTAAACGCATAGAGATCTAGTGATTTAATGAGATTGTGCTAAGGGGGTGACACAAAGGCTACAAGGTTTGTAGGACGGCCATCATAGCTTTCTGCCCCCTCAGATAATATTCAATTTTCCCCCGATTGAGCATCATCAACTGTTGTACTTGTTGTTGGCTA
>NZ_JADEXO010000173.1 GCF_015207105.1 cf. Phormidesmis sp. LEGE 11477 | reverse complement strand
AGTTTGGCCAAGAAGAAGAGACATACAACATCGTTGCAGCGCACGGCTACTTCGGTCGTCTGATCTTCCAATACGCATCGTTCAACAACAGCCGTTCGCTCCACTTCTTGTTGGGTGCATGGCCTGTCGTCGGCATCTGGTTTACTGCTCTTGGTATCTCTACCATGGCGTTCAACCTGAACGGGTTCAACTTCAACCAGTCGATCATCGACTCACAGGGTCGTGTGATTGGTTCTTGGGCAGATGTCTTGAACCGTGCGAACCTAGGTATGGAAGTAATGCACGAGCGCAATGCTCACAACTTCCCGCTCGACCTAGCTGCTGGTGAAGCTGCTCCTGTAGCGCTCACA
Source organism: cf. Phormidesmis sp. LEGE 11477 (assembly GCF_015207105.1). Classification (GTDB taxonomy): domain Bacteria; phylum Cyanobacteriota; class Cyanobacteriia; order Phormidesmidales; family Phormidesmidaceae; genus Phormidesmis. The sequence continues at coordinate 9,082 of NZ_JADEXO010000173.1, read as the reverse complement.
GCTCCTGCCATCAATGCGTAATAGTCATCTTTAGGTCACTAGTTGACTATTCCTTGATACAGATTAAATTCTGAATGAAAAGCCCTCCGTACATTGTGCGGAGGGCTTTTTGCTGTTTGAAGGGGAGTAACCAAAGCCTGAGCAGAGCAGAAGGCTAATATCTCATCATAGAAGCCTTGATAGATATACATCGAGGCGAGCTTATGTATTGATGAAGCGATTGAAGATACCAATCATGGACTGCTTGACCTTCTGTCGCCTCTGCCAACGCTCGAAGTCTTTTTGGTAGCGGTAACCAGATGATTGATAGGCGCGTAACCCATGCAGCGCTAGTCCTATTCCCCAAGAAAGGATGAAGAAGGCAGCAAATCCAATACCACCTGATATTGAGATGTTGAGCAACGAGAGAAAGCCATTGACAACACCATAGCGAATGAGGTGATGTTGAAAGTTTTGACGACGCTGCTGATTGAATATTGACTGTTGGGCTGATTCGCTTTTTAGAGCCAGCCATTCCTTTTCAGCTGACCATAGCGTTTCTGAAGCGATATTTAGCTCGGCGGCAATTTCGGAAAGCTGTAGGCGAGTGAGTTCGCCAGATTCAGTTTCTTTGGCGATCGCAATCTGCAGAATTTGCTGAGCTTCCTCGCTAGCGTAAAAATCGGCCATGGTGGGAATGGGGGCAGCTATCGTTTTCTTAGTTATAGACAACTTTGCGCTAGTTGCGTAGTAGGGAAAACCAGATTCTAGTTGGGAAAACTGGTGAAACCATCAAGTTTCATCGTTTTAGGAAAGTATCGACATGACTCAGCTTGTTCCAGTTCAGTTAGAAGACGGTAGCGAAATTTACATAGAGGCTGAGACGGGCACTGAGCTTTCGCTAGCATCTAAAGATACAAAGGTCGAGGATTCAGAGTCAGAAGAAATGATTCGGGGCAATAAAAAAGGGCTGCCAGAGTTCGTCTCGCGCGGCTTTAATAATTTGCCGGGAGCGCCTATGGAAAATGAGCCAAAGACGGCGGCTGCGATCGCAGCTCAGAGCTTCAAGGCAATCGAAGGGACGATTCGAACCTATACCAGTCAAACGCTGAATTCTTTCAAGAATATGGGCAACAGCGATATCCACAAAGTCACCTTAGAGTTTGGGATTCAAGTAGGTGGTGAAGCAGGGGTACCGTATGTCACCAAAGGAACTGCCGGCAGTAATTTGAGTATCAAGGTAGAGTGCGTGTTTGACTCAGAAAAGTAGGCTCATAAGTGGGCTATAGCATTCGCCAGTCTGCTCCACACATTCTGCAGTGTTAGATAGCCGCCTTGCTGTAAAGACGCAAAGTGGTCAGCCACCTTTGTTATGAGGTCTTTGCTACAAAGGCTTTATTGCTTAAAGGCTTTGCTATAAGGACGCAAAGTGGTCAGCTAACGTATGTAGGCGTAGTCTTTTCTGTGAGTACGTATCTGACACTATTGTTGCTCAGAGCTTGCGTCTTTGTTCGACTCTAAAGCCTACAACTATTGTTTGAGCTTATATTGTTTGAACTTACAGCTTGCGCTCTACTTACAGCTTGCGCTCTATAGTCTCAGTCAAGCGCTGCATGGCGATGTCTAGCTGTTCGGTAGGCGTGGGTATCGGTTCTGCCGCTACTTCTTCAGCGCGTTTGAAACGGGCAAAAGTACGAACGATCAAGAAAAGGACAAAGCCTACGATGACAAAGTTAATCACTGCGGCTAGAAAAAGGCCGTATTTAATACCGCCTGTGGACAATAGCGCAATGTCATCCACGCCTGCAGCGTTTAGTACGGGTTGCAAAAGAACCGGCGTAATGATGTCTTGTACCAAAGAGGTCACAATAGCATTGAAGGCCGCGCCGAGAACAACTGCGATCGCGAGGTCGACGACATTGCCACGTAGCAAGAATTCTTTAAAGTCGTTTGCAAAACTACTTACAGAATTTGTTGCCCTTGCTCTAGTTTGTCGATTAGCCATACACGAATCCTTCAGTCTAAATTAACCGCGAGCACTTGTAGTCGTTCTCTCCAACCTAAATTACGTTGGCGCTGACAGCTTATCGATATTTTCCACAGATTTTAAGCATATCTACAACAAATCTAAGAAGACGCGACTCATAGCTATGTCTATGCTAACTATGTGCTGTGAATGAGAGATCTTATGACTACTGTTGTCGTCGCTACTGGGAATCCGGGAAAGCTGGCCGAGCTGAAAGACTATCTAGAAGAGCTGGACTGGACACTAGCTCTAAAGCCTAAAGAAATTGAAGTCGAGGAGACCGGGACAACGTTCCTCGAAAATGCCAGACTCAAGGCGTCAGAAGTGGCGATCGCTACTAATAGCTGGGCGATCGCAGATGATTCAGGGCTATCTGTTGTGGCATTAGGCGGCGCACCGGGTGTGTATTCCTCTCGCTATGGAGATAGTGATGCCAGTCGAATCAACCGAGTACTCAGAGAGCTAGGCGACGAAACCGATAGAAGGGCTGAGTTTGTCTGTGCGATCGCACTCTCTAAACCCGATGGCACCATTGTTATAGAAACAGAAGGCTGCTGCCCAGGCTCTATCTTGACAGCGGGGCAAGGCGCGGGAGGATTCGGATACGACCCCATCTTCTTCGTCACATCTCGGGGGAAAACATTCGCGCAGATGAGCAATACAGAAAAGGAACGATTCAGCCATCGTGGTATTGCGTTCGATCAGCTCATGCCAGCATTAAGACAGCTAAAGTTTGAAGAGTACGAAAGCGCTTAAGCATCCTGTACCTGGCATCAGTCAAGACTAAGTGCAGGCTGGATATAAGCGTTTCTCTGATGCTCATTATCTGATGCGGGTTAGAGGAGTGCGAGTCACTTAGTCAACGTGATAGTTTGAACAGCCAAAAAATCTTCGTAAAAAGAAAACCAACCTCACTTAAGAGATTGGCCTTTTGGTCGGACCTTTTCAAATCGTGCTGCCGGAACCTATAGAGCTAGGACTTTAGCACCCTGAATAGGGCCAACTAAAATCAGCAGGTCAGAACCAGCAGCTCAAGTTTAGTGACCGAGATTCTAATGAATGAAATTCCAGGAACTTGGATCTAGCTGACTTAGGACTGGGTCACTGATATCTTGCTACGCAGCGTTGTTTTTGTTCAACAGGTCTTGAACCTGCCCTAAAGCGGCGCGAAAGATATTAAAGCCAGCCCAGCCTGCGGCGATGAGCAAGGGTGACAGTACAAGCGCGATACGGATATCCATTTTGCCCTCTCCAGAAAAATTGCTTAAAAGGTTGTAATAATCTTCTCATATAATTTAGCACTTCCTTCAGTATCGCGATGATAAAAACTCAGCAAAGACCGGTTGCCATTGTCACTGGTGCCTCTAGCGGCATTGGGCAGGCGATCGCACAGCATCTATCAAACGCAGGCTATGACCTGGCTTTGTGCGCCCGCCGCCGCGACCGTCTGACCGCCATGGTCAAAGACCTAGAAGCTAATGACAGCGCCGTATTAGCCCAGACGGTCGATCTCAGAGACGAAGCACAGATACTCAATTTCTTTGCCGCCGTTGATGAGCGATTTGGGCGGTTAGATGTCTTGATTAATAATGCTGGATTAGGTCACAAAGAACCTTTGATGACAGGCAGTACTGATGCCTGGAGAGAAACGCTAGAAGTCAATGTGCTAGCGCTGTGTATCTGTACTCGCGAGGCGGTGCAGCGAATGACACCCGCAAACTCAGGGCATATTGTGCATATTAGTTCTATGTCTGGGCACCGGGTACCGGCGATCGCCGGAATCTACTCTGCCACCAAGTTTGCCGTGCGATCTTTAGGCGAAACACTCAGACGCGAGCTGCGAGCCGCACAGAGCAATATTCGCATTTCCTCGGTGAGCCCTGGCATTGTAGAAACCGAATTTGCCGAGAAGTATCACCAAAGCGCTGAAAAAGCACAGGAGACCTACAGTCAGTTTCCTGTGCTACAAGCAGACGATATTGCGAAGTCGGTGATCTATCTCCTTCAGCAGCCTCAACACGTTGAGGTAAACGATATTCTAATTCGACCTACCCAACAGTCTTCATAAGAGATCTGCCTGGGCTATTCGATCACTTCTATTTCATCTTCGTGGAGATGAGCCTTGAATGGACGCTTGGCACCTTCGACTTCAAAAGAGGCAACGATTTTATAGTTCGCGCTAATAGGCCGGCCTTCCCAATCAGTCAAGATAGCCGAGATCACCCCTTCCATACCTTCTACATTGTGAGGCTGGTTGCGGAACTTAGGATGATTGAACAGCGTTAGAGGAGCTTTAACGCGGACGCGATCGCCAACTTTCATAAATCAGGAGAATATAAAACGAGTCAGTTTCCTTATTCTCTCACAACAGGGTTCCTGGCCCGCTGGCGCTGCTGCTGCATCGGGCCTCTGGCAATGACAATACCCAAATTTCACAGGTGTGGACTCACAGGCGTGAACGCACAGGTACGGACTGCCCTATTCGTCAGGATCGACGCTAGGGATGACTTCATCAGGAATAGTATCTTGCGGTGGCAGCGGCTCGAAGGTGCGCCACAGCAGCCAGCCCACTATGCCGACTACACCCAAGATAATCAGTGCTAATAAGCCAGTGACCCAGCCGCGCGTCTTGGTCGCCGATGAGTCACCTTTAGGGGCGATCGCCATCTGCTCATCTGAGGTCAGTGGCGTATCATCTTCATCGTCTTCGCCGTATAGCAACGCCCGTGTAGCAGGCGTCATACCCGCAGGTGGAATCGGCTGGTTGGGATGAATAGATTGACTAGGACCTGACTGGCCAGCATTTGAATCGGAGACTATAGTTAGGCGATCGCCTGCCGAGCCTGCATGTTGTCCCGCATCGACGGTGTCAGGATCTACTTGAGCGCCCATCTGGGCGCCTATTGGACCAGTAGAACCAACCTCTGCGTCAGTATCTTCATTAGTCACCATCACATTCATCAGTACCACAGCCACGTTGTCGTGCCCATTGCGCTGATTGGCTAACTCTATCCATGAATCAACTGCTGCATCTAGCGGCACGATTTGCTGCATGCTCAGGCCAACGTAGTTTGACCAAGACATCTCTACCTGATTGTTATCGCTCAGGCCATCGGAGCAGAGCAATAGTACGCCGCTCGATTCAAACAAAAATCGCTGAGTATGAGGCTTTAGCTGTTCGTATTCGCGCATGCCAACCGCTTGACTAAGCGCCTGGGCATCAGGCCGCTGCAGCGCTTCTGTATGAAAGCTGCTGCCCGCACTGACTTCTCGGCCTGCAATGTCATCGTCTACCGTCAGCTGCTGGCAGTAGTCGGCGGTCATCCAGTAGGCGCGGCTATCACCGAGATGAGTCAGGTATAGCTCGTTGACTTCGGCGGTGCCGTCTGCGGTTTCAATCTTTTGTGGCAGCACGAGCGCCATTACCAGCGTAGTGCCCATCCGTTGGCGATCGGCGCGGCCCTGCTGATTGTTTTGATCCACGATCAGATTATTAGCGACTCTGATCGCCGCATTGATCTGATCGATAATGAGCTGCGGGGAAAGCGGCTGAGCCTGATTCATCGCTTCTGTTAGCAAGCTGCGAAGCTGAAGCTGGAGTGATCGCATCACCTGCTGGCTAGCGACTTCTCCGCCCTCATGTCCGCCCACGCCATCGCAGACGATCGCCAGCCGGGGGAGCAGAGGCAAATCGGCGGTGCTAGTTCGCTGTAATTCAGTGCGGCTAGGATAGCAGGCATCTTCGTTGTGCCGCATAGTGGGTCCGGTGCTAGTTGCACCTGCCACCTGAAACTCCATGGTTTTACCCACCGACTCTTTCAGTAGCTGAACGTTAATCTGCGCCTTGATATCAGCAAAGTCGGCCTTGGGCGATCGCAGCGCTTTACAAACCGATTGCAGCAACGCTTTTACAGAGGGCTTAGCTTCAGGCAGGTAGGTGCTTTCCCACGCAGCGGCGAGATCTGCATAGGTAGGCTCAGCCGGATTAGTCGATAGGCCGATGAGCCGAACGCGCCAAGCTTCAACGCGGATGTTTGTCTTTTTGAGCAAGCTAGCAGCCGCACCAAACTCACTGAGCGGCTCCCACAGGCTGATCATCTGCCAGAGCCAGTAGACCTGACGAAAGGCACTTGCTGTCGACCAGGCTTTCGCGATCGCCGGCATTAGCTGTCCTTGACGGCTCACTGGCACATTGCTCAATAGCAATACCGCTTCTCCAGATGCCTGATGGCAGATACCGTAGATACCTGGCAGGTTCAGCTGATATGGATAGGCTTTTAGATAGGGCAACACAAAGCTAGGAACTGGATCAGGTACCTTAGGCGGCTGCTGGGGCCGAGTATCTAGCCAGATTGAAGGGGCAACGACTTGATAGCGACCGTCAACGATATCCCCAATGGGAACTTTGTTAGTGCCATGGCCCAAAGCCCAGACATACTGTCTGAACTGGGACTTGTTTACTTCGCCATTCGTAGATGCTGAGGTTCTTGGTCGGGCTGTTTGGATCACGCTTTCAGAGGGGATTGCCGTTAAGTTAGGTATATGGTAAGGGAAAAGGGATTTAGTGCAAATAAATTTGATGGGATTGCCCCCAAAGCCTACCCAGTTATGCTCAATTAATAGAGTGTCCTCCTAGTTGAACACTCGTACTAGACGCTTAGGCTAGGCTGTAGAAAGCTACCGTAACGCAGGTGCCCTACGCACAGCTCGATGCCAGCTTTATGCATAATTCGATGCTGATGCGGGGCACATGAAGCATATGAATCCCCCATTGACCTGGTTAATTATTGGCATCGGTTTTTGCTTAATGGAGGCGTTGATTCCGTCGGCCTTTCTAGAATCGGCGCTAGGGGTCAGTGCGTTTGGCGTAGCGCTACTGTCTCTGTTTGTTCCTGGCGTGAACTATCAGATAGTGCTGTGGATGCTGCTGTCTGCGCTAATCTTTTGGGCTCTTAAAAGATTCGTACCGAATCGTACAGCGCCAGCACTGCGGCGAGCGACAGAAGCTAGAACGACAACTGCCATTCAGCCGGGGAAGATAGGCCGGGTCATTTACGAAGGCAATTCTTGGCAGGCCCGCTGCGAAGACAGGCAGGTGTCTATTGAACCAGATCAGGAAGTTTTTGTTTTAGAGCGAAAAGGAAACACGCTGATTGTGATGCCGCTGAGCGTGTTTCAGTAAGCGCTTTCAGCGTGCAGCTAAATCCAAATATCATTAGCAGCGGTAAGTTCACTCTCGGCATCGCCTGTATTCACTAGGTCTTGGGGCTCTATCAGCAGCGCCTGACATTCTTCATGCGCCCGCGTGCAATGCTCCACCCCTTTTTGAATTACAAATAGCTCACCAGCTGAAACCGCGACCGTTCGATCTCGAAACTCAATCTCCATTGAGTCATTAATTACCAGAAACACTTCATCAGTTTCTATCACAAAGGTAGTCCTGCCTCTTCAAGTGATTTTTTCATCACAGACACAACAGCTTTAGCTTGTCGATAAGCTTCCTGCGCCTGTCCGATTGATGGCTTACTAGTCGTGTTGTAGTATCTGCCGTTGACAGCCCAGTCAGACAGCATATTTAGGTCGTTTTGCTGCACCAAATATGCCCAGTCTGCTGGTAATAGGTTGCTGAGCCTTGTGAGGTTGTGATCTAGGGGAAACTTTATTTCGAGAAAAATAAGGCTGGCTTTGATAGCTTTCTCGGCTGCAAGCTGCGAGTGAAAACAAGCTTGACCAGTTAGTTTTCCTTGTTTTTCCATAACAGTTTTAACAGTGAGAAGCTCATCGCGCGCTTGCTCCAGCCATTCCCGCGCATCCGACATAGGGCTCTTCTCGTTCATAGATCAATATGCCTTCTTCTAACGCAGGTTTGTACACTCTGCCTATTGATTTGCCATACTTTTCGATGTCTTGCTCTGTCGCAACAACAACATCTACAGACATCAAAAAGTCTGATAGCAAGCGCCTAATAGCGACAGCTCGTTCGTGTTTGTCTTCTATGGCCTTGAAGATAATTAGCAGGTCAATATCGCTGTTGACAGTGGCCGTGCCGGTAGCTTGAGACCCAAACAAGACAATCTTCTCTGGGCTAAATTCCTTTGATATTCGTTCGGAAGCAATTCTAATCCAGTAGGCAGGATTAGCGTTTTCCCAGGTTTGAGGTCTATCGGGTGATAAGAACGGCTCCGTATCTGCGACCTGTTTGACTAGAGCGATCTGTACAGAATCTCCTGGTTCAAAAGGAAGATCATCTAGCAGCAGCGTTCCGTCTGCCGCTACTTTTGCCTCAAATAGGTACCGTTCCATTTCGTTTATTCAAAGGTCAACTGTTATTCATTTTATTAGATTTGGCGATTAACGGATGTGGTGAAGGCGGTGGTCGCGAATTTGAATGACGGGGTAGTTGAGCGATCGCACCATCAGTTCATTGTGAGTCGTAACGACCACTGTAATGCCAATATCGTTAAGCCTACGCAGGATATTAAAGACCTGACGAGCATTGTCCTCATCGAGGTTGCCTGTCGGTTCATCCGCTAGTAATAGCGGCGGCGTGCCGACGACGGCGCGGGCGATACTGGCCCTTTGTTGCTCGCCGCCAGAAAGCTGTGAGGGAAAGCGATCTTCTTTGCCTTGGAGCCCAACCATTTTGATTGTTAGCGGCAGACGGCGGTCGATTTCTTTTCGAGAGTAGCCCTGCGCGTGCAGTACAAAGGCGACATTTTCAGCAACAGTGCGGCGAGGAATTAGTTTGTAGTCTTGAAAGATAATGCCGAGGCGACGGCGAAGCATCGCTAGTTGATCGCCCTTGAGCAGACTAATCTCTTGACCGTTGATATGGACTTCGCCAGCAGTAGGACGCTCTTGACCATAGAGCAGCTTTAGCAGCGTGGATTTGCCAGCTCCCGACGGCCCGGTAATAAATAAGAAGCTGCCTTTTTTTAGCTTTAGGTTGATATCGATTAGGGCAGGCGCACCATTTTTATAGGTTTTGGAAACCTGGCGCAGCGCGATGATGGGCGGTGGTGAGGGTGGCGCTGGTGTGGGCGGCGCTGCTGCGGGGGGTGCTTGAGGGGTCTGACG
>NZ_JADEXO010000264.1 GCF_015207105.1 cf. Phormidesmis sp. LEGE 11477 | reverse complement strand
GTAACTACTCAGGCTGAAGTAGTGGAAAGGTAGGATTTTTGGTGAAGGCCCCTGTGAGGGCTTCGAGTAAGGGTTGATGCTGCTTTCTCATGGTCGAGATGTAGCCCCGAATGCGACAGAACATACGGCTTCCGGTGGCAGAACGAAAGCACCCAGAAATCTTCTGTTTGAGCTTCATCATACGGACGTCGCGTTCTGCCTGGTTGTTATCGAAAGGCACCCGAAAGTCCAGCATGAAGGCCAGCACAGCCGTGTCATGTCTCTCTAGTCGGTCGAGTAAGTTTTTCGCAGGCGACTGCTTGAGGCGACCTCGCTTTTTCGGCGCGTTTCCATCAATCGGTGGCGGTGGATTTGCCTTAAAGCCATCGATGAGTATGGTTTGATAGCGTTCCTCAAACTCATGCAGTTGGCGAATGCTCAACTCAGCTTGACCCGCTGCTTTGGCCGCATCGACTTGTCGCTTAATCTCGCGTAGCAATGTCATCATCGCTTGTGCCCAGGGCTGCTGATCGCGTTCTTCGATGAACCGTAGTTCACGCAGATGATGCGCGTTACATAGGCTGTGAGCGCAGTCATAGCTGAAGTAGCTCTGCCAGCCGTCGTGGACACTCACGCCGTCAAAATTCGCCAGCACGTCCATCTCATCTATCGCGGCGCGGCCTCGCTTCGCATGCACAAAGTAGTAAGTCAATACAGCGGTTGACGCTACGTGTAACCACCATAGCTTGCGGTTGACGCGCAGGCCGGTTTCGTCGCAATGAAGTACCTGCGCTGCTTCAATCTGGGTTTTGATGCGGTGCTCTACTTCAGCGAGTTCCTCAAAGCACTTCGCTCTCGCGTTGTACAACGTGCCTTCTGAGACCTCACAACCAAACAATTCAGAAAGCACTTCACGGGTTCTCTCTGAGGGCAATAGCTGGGCGTCCATCAGATACACCATCAGACCTTTGACGCCACTACCGTACTGCACTCGGGTGGTCACTTCAGCCGGGAACTGACCTCGGTTGAGCGTGGCACAAGCACCGCAGCATTTGACTTCTGCTTGGTGCTCTATCACTCGCAACGATAATGACGGCAGCTCATGGACTCGCCGTAAGTCATAGTCTATGACTGCGGTGGTTTGCAACGACCCCCCGCATTGCTCGCATTCATCTACTAAGTGGCTCACCACTTCATCTACCTGTTCGCACCATTCCAACGTCCTACCCGGATGGCCTTTCTGGCCGCCACTGGGGCGTTGACTCTTTTTTCGTAAACTGCTCGTGCGTTTGCCAAAGCCATCCCCTGACGGTGGTTTGCTACTGTTCCGACTGTTCTTTCCCAGACGACCCTTCAGTTCCTTCACTTCTGCTTCCAGGTGATTGAGTCGTGCCATCAGCTGACTGACCAGGCTCACAACGGCCTCTTCCCCCTGACCATAGACGGCCCGGATTTCTATTTCGCTGAGCGGCTGCTTTGGCTGGTGTTTGTCCACGTCTATCCGAACAAAGGCGTTAATTGTTAACAACTTACTTGACTATCATCATCACGCTGAGAAATATCTCTATTTTTTTAAGCCTGAGTAGTTACAA